>NZ_JBFHKV010000567.1:0-5383 GCF_041595215.1 Stieleria sp.
ACTGTGGGTAGTTGCTATGGGGCAGGCAATGCAAGATCGGTGCCGAAGCGGCGCCGCTGGGAACGTCTCGTGTAACACCGCCACTAAACGGCTCGCGCGATTGCCGATGGGCCTGGTTAAGCGTGAACACGGCGCGTGTTCCAGAGCCGAAGACTCGCCGTGAAACTCGCGATGCCCGATGATCGAGTGTTGAAGATTTTACAAGGGATTGTAAAAACGCGTCGCGCAGACACCGACGATCGCTCTGTTAAACCCGACCGACCCTTCCCTCGCTTCGCTCGACCCTCCCTGCCAGGGAGGGTGACTTTAGATGCGACGACGCGTGTGCCCTCTGGTCGTTTTTTGACGAACGAGTGCCTTGGTGGCGAGCTGACAGGGTGTGGGATCGGCTTCCAAGCATCGTCGATGCGGAAGTGACAGTCTGGGAGCCTCTCCCACTCCAATGCATCCGATACTTTTATTCCGCCGGATCCTCAGACCGCCAGCGGGACCATCGGCATGGCGAGGTCGGTCGAAGGGCAGATGACGTCGTCGCTGACCTGCGACCAGTCTTCTTTGTGCGAGAGCATGACGAGCTTGTCGTTGCCGCGGATTTCGTCGCACATCTTCGGATTCTTGATGACTTCGCCGCCGGCGCGTTTGACGGCAACCACGACCGTCGCCCCATCGCCGCTGGTTTCCAGGTCATGGATCGTCGCCCCGACGAAGATGGATTCTTCGTGGATATCGACTTCGACCATCCGCACCCCGAACACGTCGAGGTCTTGGTTGAGTCGATTGAACGCTTGCTTGTTCTCCACGATCGATTCGACCGTCGGGCAGGCGATTTGGTGGGCGATTCGGGTCGCCCCGATCATGGTCGGCGACACCACGCCATCGGCCCCGCTGCGAATCAGTTTCCGTTCGGTCGATGGGCACTCGCAGCGGGCGATGATCTGGATGTTCTCGCACAGCTCACGGGCCGTCAGCGTCACGAACACGTTGTCGGCATCGTCCGGCAAAACGGTTGCCAGCACCGAGGCACGCTCGATTCCGGCCTGTAGCAGGACGTCTTCTTGAGACGCGTCACCGGCGATCACCAAGGTCCCGTGCCGTTCGGCTTCGCTCAGCCGCTCGCTATCGCGATCGATCACGACAAACTTCACGCCCAAATGGGCGAGTTCGTGGATCAGGTTGCGGCCGACTCGACCGTAGCCGCAAACGATCGCGTGCCCTGACAACGACTTGATTTCCTGGCACATGCGTCTGGCTCCTAGGGCCCGTTGGATTTCCCCTTCGGCGATCATCTGCACGAACCCGCCGAGGACATAAATGGCGGAGCTGCACCCCGAAATGATGACCGCCAACGTAAACAATTTCAGCCGAGGATCCTCGACCGGATTCACCTCTCCGTAGCCCACCCCAAAGATCGTGATGACCACCATGTAAAGCGAATCGATGTACGACCATCCCGCCAGGACGTACCCGATGATCGCGATCAAGCAGGTGGCGACCAGCACGGTCAGACCAACTCTCATTTTGTGAATGGAGGTCGATCCGCTCATCGCATTGTGTTTCTCACCATCGATCCGCGATGCTCCGGTTTGCGTGTTAATTGCCTACCCGACTGTTGGTGTCTCGTAGCCCCCGAGCAAGTCCGGTGGGGGAACAACCTCAGGGGGGCCGTAGCCGGGCCAGTGTTGTTGCGCCGAAAAGTCTTGGCGGTTTGGGGATTGAATCGGCCGGGTCGTGAAAGCGTGCGCAGTCATCGGGCCGGGCGGGGCTCTGTTGACTTGGCCCGCCGACGTCGGCGGCGTATTTTTTGACTCTTCCAGTGAAGGCCCAGACGATGTCGGCACGCGTTTCCCATAGCCTGATCGACCCGATCATTTCACCGAAGCTACAGTCGCTGTACCCTCACCTGCGGATCCCCATCGGGTTTCCGCCGGAAGGGATCGTCTTGATGGGGCATTTGTCGGCGATCGTCGGCGCCGTCGGGCTCGCGTTTTCAACGACCTATTGGTGGGCCGGCATCGTCGGTGCGGCGGGAATCGTCGGCAACCATTTGGCCGACTGCGTCGATGGCACGCACGCTCGACGGACCGGCCAGTGTCGCAACGGAGGTGAGTTGCTCGATCATTTCACCGATCCGCTTTCCTTTGCCTACTATCTGATCGGAATCGGAGTCGCCTGCGGACGATTGGATTTGGCCATCGTGGCGGTTGTTTGCCTGTTCGCGATCGCCGTGTTGACGAACATCAAGGCAAAGTTGGTGGGCGAGTTCACGCTGTCCCGATTCGGGCCGACAGAGTTCAAGACGCTGTTGAGCTTGATCGGGATTTCCACGGCGGCGTTGTTTTGGCTGCCGCAATCCATCGTCACCCCGGGGCAGTTCCTGCTGTTCACCTACGCCGCGTTGATCGTTGCCGGACTGGTCCAGTTGCCGATTCAGCTGATCCGATCGGTCAAGGAGGTCAATCAAAACGGTGCCGCGGCGGATACGACCGAGTGGCAATTGAAGTAGCTCGGTGGCGTTACGCTTTGGCGGCCAGTTGCAGCGCCAGATCTTTGGCGCCTTTAAGGTCCAGTTTGCCGGTGCCGAGCAACGGGATTTGCTCGACTTCGTAGAACGAGTCGCGCGACGGGATGAAGAGATTCGGCAGGCCGGCGGTTTTCAGGTCGGCCAAGATCTCGTCGACATTTTTGTGCAGCGGGCGGTGCAGCACGATCAGGCGTTCGCCTTTCTTGCTGTCGGGGACGGCGGTGACACAGAGCGTCACTGCATTTTCGTCGTCCGTTCCTTTGCCATCATCGGCTGAGTCGGCAGGCGATTCGCTTGACGACGACTGGTGAATCGACTTGGCGATTTCCTCTTCGACCTTGAGGTGCGGGACCATTTCGCCGCCGATCTTGGAAAACCGGCTCAGTCGACCGGTGATGTGGATGAAACCTTGGTCGTCGATGTGGGCGATGTCGCCGGTGTTGTACCAGCCCGATTGGATCACTTTTTCGGTCAGCTCTTTTTGGCCGGCGTAACCCGTCATGACGTTGGGGCCGGCGATCATTAGCATGCCGTCGATCCCCGCCGCTTGTTCGTCGCCCGAATCCTGGGAGACCACTTTCGCGCAGACACCCGGCAGGGGGCGGCCGACGGAACCTTCGATGCGATCGAGTTGGTAAGCAGCCGGTGAACGACTCGGGGGGATGTTGACCGAGACCAGTGGGCTCAATTCCGTCGTCCCGTAGCCTTCGACCGGTCGGAGTCCGAAGGTCTGTTCAAAGGAGTCAAACAGGTCCGCCGGCATCTTCTCGGCGCCGACAATGCAGGTGTCCAGGGTCTTGAATTGCTCCGGTTTAACGCGTCGGATGTAGCTTCGCAAGAACGTCGGCGTGGCAAGCAGAACCGTCCCGCCGTACTTTTCGGCCAGCTTGCCGATCTGTCGTGAGTCGAGCGGATTGAAGTGATACACGCCGCAGGGCCCCAGGACCTGGGTCGCCCAGAGCGTGACGCTGTATCCGAATGAATGGAAAAACGGCAGGATGCCCAACACGACGTCTTCGTCATTGAGGCGAATGGCTTTCTTGATCGCATCGACGTTGTGGCTGATATTGGCTTGGCTGAGCATCACGCCCTTGGGCATGCCGGTCGAACCGCTGGTGAAGATCACCGTCATCAAGTCATCGCTTTTGACACGGTGCAGTCCCAGCATGCGTCGCAGCAGTCCCCTCGGGATCAGGTTGGCCTGAATGAACGCGATGACTTTGTCCGCCGTCGTGATTTTGTCGCGGATCGATTCCAGGGTCACGGTGTCGGAGTCGATCTTGATGTCCACTTTGCTCAGGAAGCGTTCGCTCGTGAGCACATGGCGAATGTCGATTTCCTTGATGCAGTGATTGATGACTTCGCTGGAAACGGTGTAGTTCAGGTTGGCCGAAACGCGGCGATCGAGCGCCAATGCGACGTTGACAACCACCGCACCGGCGCTGGGCGGCAAGAACACTCCGATGTTGGACTCGTCCTTTGCAAAGACCTCCCGCGCCAGCACACGCCGCAGCGCGAAGGCGCGCGTGAGGGCTTCGCGGCCGCCCAATTCGGTCCCCATCGAATCGGCGATTTGGAGCCGTTTTCCACGATGTCGCCAAGCCCGGATCACTTCGCCGGCCAGGACGGGGAACTCATGTCGATGGTCGGTTTGGGCCTTGGCGTTGAGCTGATTGACTTGAGAGCGGACCAGTTCGATCGGTGTGTCGTTGGGGAGCGGTTTGCCGATGTAGAGCGTCAATCGACGACGAAACTTGTCGGGCCATTTGAAGAAGAATTTTCCGCCGCTGTAGCTGAAAATGCTGCCCCACATGCCGTCCAGGTAAACCGGAACCACGGGGGCGTCATGGCCCTGCAGAATCTTGCCCATGCCCGGCTTGAACGCTTGCAGTTGCCCGGTCCGGGTGATTGTGCCTTCGGGAAAGATGCCGACGACGTCGCCGGCTTTGAGCGCCTCGCGAGCCGCCTTGAGCGCCCGCATGATCGATTTCGGGTTGGCGACCATCAAGATCGTGTCAAAGGCGGCGGCGATCCACTTGGCGAACGCCGAGCCGAAATTGGAGCCGTCGACGACGAAGCGAACGTTGCGGGGCATCATCCACAAGATCACGATGCCATCGATCCAAGAGACATGATTGCTGACGATCAGGTAGCCGCCCGAAGCGGGCAGGTTCTCCCGACCGATCACGCGTTTGCGGTAAAACAGCGCCAGCATCGGGCGGAAGATGGCGCGGACGAACAAGCGAGGCAGGAAAACTGCCATCGCGGAGAGCAATAACAGGGAAACGATGATGATTCCCAAGACGTACCAACCACCCATGCGTTGCGTTCCCTGTCTGTTGGTTCTTGTCCGTTGGATCTTTTCTGTGAATCAGAAAGCTCGTCGCTGCGAGAACGCTCCATCTGCGTCAACCCAAGAGAATAGGCGATGGAGCCAGTCCCAGGCAACCGCACCCTCACCGCCGGCGTCCGGTCTCGGCGTGAAGCCGCCTGGAAAGACCGCAGCGCTCGCGCCCTGTCGCTCACAATCGCTGAAATACTGAGGACCGTGTTAGCGGAACGGCGCGAGCCGTCCGGTGACGCGAGGACCGGAGGGCTTGCGCCCTGCCGCTAACATCCGCTGGAACACTGAGGGCCGTGTTAGCGGAACGGCGCGAGCCGTCCGGTGACGCTAGGACCGGAGGGCTCGCGCCCTGCCGCTCACAGAACGGCCCTGTTTCCGCGGCTCACTCAATCGACCGTGCCGTCGACGAATTCCGCGACGACAAAACGAGAGCGTCGCCAGCCGACTAGCGAATCGCCTTGTCCGGCAGCGCGGTTCCGATGCCGGCATCCAGCGGCATGGTGTCGTTGCTCGGATCA
>NZ_JBFHKV010000568.1:0-5382 GCF_041595215.1 Stieleria sp.
GCCGCTGGCGATCATCTTGATCGTGCCGCTGTGCTTGTTGTTCGCGCTGATCGGAGTCTGGTTCCGAGACATGGACAACAACGTGCTGACCCAAATCGGATTCATCGTCTTGATCGGATTGGCATGCAAGAACGCGATTCTGATTGTCGAATTTGCCAAAGCGGAGGAGGACGCCGGGAAGAATCGATTTGACGCCGCGGTCGCTGCCTGCCGTTTGCGACTGCGCCCCATCTTGATGACCGCATTTTCGTTCATCTTGGGCGTGGTGCCGCTGTTGGTGGCAACGGGAGCCGGTTTCGAAATGCGGCGGGTGTTGGGAACCGCCGTGTTCAGCGGCATGCTCGGCGTGACTCTGTGCGGGTTGTTCCTGACGCCGGTGTTCTATGTCTTGCTGCGGCGGTTTGCACAAAAGAGGCAAACCGCTGCGACAGTCACACCGCAGCCCCAAGAACAAGCTGAACCCGAGCCATCGAGTGACGAGGCGGAGCTGTTGGCCGAAGGCGCGACATCGGCGTAATGCGGCAGTCGACCGCATCGCCGAATCTTAGCGAAAGAAACGGAGGGTTCGCGGCTTGTCGATTGAAGCCCGCACGCATGAGCAGGGGGCCACGCGGGGTCCCTCGCTGACGCGTTCGGGCTGGCACCATCGCGTTGCCCGTCAGCGATTCAGTTCGCTCGGACCGTCAGGGGCGGGGAATTGACCGATAACGATTTCCCCGATTGAATCGGCCGCTCGTTGTCGCTACCTTCAAGTAATAGGTAGTGACGATGGGAAACCACAACCAGGGAAGTGACGTGTCGAATCGAATGACCGAGGACCAAGCCGAAAAGATCTCCCGACAGATCAAGTTATTGATCTTTCTGTTGGTCGTCGTGCCGATCGTGCTGATCGTCATTTTCGTTGAGTTTCGGCTGCGTTCGATTGCCGGCAGCATTCCCTATCAAACGCCCAGCCTGCGCGACGAAGCTCGCATGGAAGTCGACGTGTTGCCCTGGCATCCGGTCCAAGGACAGCGGCTTTACGTGCCCGCCTATTCGCATGTTTATCACCAAAAGGGTGAGCCGTATCCGCTAACGGTGACGCTGAATATCCGAAACACCGACACGGCCAATGAGATCGCCATCACGTCGGCACGATATTTCGACACCGCCGGCAAGGAACTTCGCTCGTTACTGAGCAAACCGCTCCGTCTGGGACCACTCGCGGCGACGGAGTTTGTGATCGCCCGCGATGACAAATCGGGCGGTGCCGGCGCCAGTTTCATCGTCGAGTGGCAGGCCGGGACGAAAGTCACCCAGCCGGTCGTCGAAACGGTGATGGTCGACACCACCAACACACAAGGCCTCTCCTTCATCGCCCCGGCGGTCATCCTCAGCGAAGGCGTCCATTCCTCCGACGACGCCGAATGAAGATTTGAAGTGGCAGAATGATACGGGGCAGAATGATGTCCTGACCGCTCAGATGGCGGAGCCAGAATCATTCTGCCATCCCCATCATTCTGCCTTCTTATCGTTTTGCCCCCATCGTTTTGCCCCCTCCCGCCGAAACCGTCATCCCTCTTCAATCGCCGATCTCAATCCGGTCGATCTGTGTGAACTTTCCGATCTCCATGTCCGCACCGCCGACCATCAACAACGCACCATCGCCGGTCGGCAACATGCGGTGAAAGAATCGAGCGCGATCACCTTTGGCGATCGTCTCCCAACGCTGACCGTCGCTGGAGAGTCGATGTAACAATCCGTCCATCGTGCTGACGTAGAGGGTTTCTCCGGTCGCAAAGGAAGCCGCCCCGAATCCCATCATGCCGCGTCCGGGCAACGACGGTGCCAGACTCCACGATTCCTCTTGCGGATCAAACACGTCCACGCGTGTGGTCGGCTTGCCATCAGAATTCATGCCGCCGATGACATAAAGTTTGCCGTCGTGAGCGGCGACGCTGATCGCCCGTCGCTTGAACGGCGGCGTGGAGACAGGGTGCCATGTTGCCGCAGGATCGCTGAGATCCAACGACCACGCGGTTTGATGCCATTGGCTCTCGGTGCTCTTGCCATCCAGCTTCCAACCACCGAACACGTACACGCGATCGCCGAGGACCGCGGCGTCCAGCGACGAACGGGCTTCGGGGAGCGCCGGCAGATCCGTCCAAACGTTCGTTTCGGGATCGTAGCTGGCGACGGAGGCTTGCGAACGCAGGTCCTGCTCTTGGCCAAGTTCGTTGACGGCGGTGAATCCGCCGATCCGAATCAATCGGTTCTGATACGCGACGAGCGCCAACCCTTGCAGCGACGGTCCGCCGGGCAAAGATTTCCATTGCCCCGATTTGCCCGCCGTCAGATTCAGGCTCCAAAACCGATCGGATTGCTCTTCGGTCGAGTACGAATGGGCGTCGCCGGTGTGTCCGCCGTAGACATAAAGCGTCTCGTCGGCGATCGCCGCGCCGAAACTGGTCAGTTCCTCGGGCAGGTCGGGCAACGCGGCGGGACCGATCGAGACGCTGTTGTCCGTTTCCATGACCGGTCGTTGGGGTTCGCGTTGGGGTCGGGGTTTCGGTTCGGACGAAGACGACTTGCCGGGAATTCGAAAGGTTGCCGTCAAGTAATCGGTCGTGCTGCCGTATCGCTTTCCTTCGAGTGTTCCACTCGCTTGCTCGTCGGTCACCCCCACCACGATCGCATTCAATCCTGGTTCCACGACTTGCTTTTTAAACACCACGATCCCCGCGATGTCCGTCTCACCTGACGCTTCTTCGTGGCCGTCCTCGCAATACAGCTTCACTTGCAGACCTTCCGCCGGCTTGCCGTCTCGCAACACCGTTACCTGAACGCCTCCGCCAGTCGATGCCGTCACGATCGACTGCAGCGGTGCGTCCGATCGTGGTTCGTCCGGCCAACCACTGGGATCTGCGTGGGGCAAGTGTTCGACGTGATAGGTCAACTTCGTGTCATGATACAACCCATAGGTCACGCTGCCAGCAATCTCACGCGTCGAATCGATTGGATTTTTGCTGCGAAGCCCGATCAACGACGCGTTTTCAATCGCTGACGTCGCGATGGCCGTCTCGCCGTCGGAAAGCTCGATCGCGGCGATCGGGCCCGGCATGTGGTAGGTCCGCTCCGCCGGCGATTCGCCGAACCACAACACGGCATGGCCTTCATCATCGGTTGCCAACCAAGGCATATGCGCCTGGACGGTGGACGTGGTAAGCAAGCAGACTGCGACCGCGACTTGAAACGGTAGGAAAGATTTCATTTTGATTTCAGAGGTGTTTGATTTACTAAAGTGTGAAAGGCGCCAAAATTGTTAATTCCAACGAAACGGCCTGGTAGCCGATGCTGCAATTCATGCGCCCAATCATCATTTCAAAAACTCGACCGCAAACGCCAACGCGTTCGGCTGATCGGGCTTCAATTCGCACGTCAGTTGGCTCTCCGCATCGAACGATGGATCGATCACGGCATCAGCCGGCGGCAACGACGCGGCTTGCTCGCTGGGCAATTGGGCGAGTAATTCGGCGGGGATCATCGCCACGCGAACGCGGTACGTCCCGCCGTGCAGTCCGGCGCTGGCGGGCACCTGGAACCGTCCGTCAAACACCGGCGCCGATGCATTCGGCCCCGTCGTTTGTCGCATCGGTTCCAGCGTGATGACGGCCCCCGACAGAGGTTCGCCGGAAACGTGTACCGTTCCGGCGGCCGTGACGCTCGGTTGCGACGGAGAGTTGCATCCGGTGGTCAGTAGCATCATGGCAAGAACCGACGCCGCGGCGAACGGCAATCGATCGGCAACGGTGATTTTGCGATCCGACATCGTCGACATGCCCCTCACCACGGTGTCCTGTCGACGACTTCGCCATCGTTGCGACTGGTCAATCGATGCAACGTCACCGCATCGACCGATTCGGTCAAAAATCGCACGCTGCCGTCGCTCAACACAAACTGAACGCCGGCCGCATGGGGACCGCGAAACGATTCGTAGGATGGGATGTCGAACAGCGAGATCTGATTGGCGTTGAAACTGCCGAACGTCGAGGCGCTGGAATGATACGGATAACTGATCGCCCATTTGCCCGCACTCTGACCGCCGGATCCTGGATAGGGGAATGGCAACGAGGACGTCTCACGAACCTGGACGCCAAACTCGCCGGCCAGCAGCGTGTTCGAAGTTCCATCGGCGTTGGAGATGTCATCGACGTCTACCCAGGACATCCACGACGAGGCTTCGGGGATTCCCGCCCTGACCCGCTCGCTTTGGAACACGTTCATCGCATCGACGATCGCACCGTTGTGAAGTTGGTTGCGGTACTTTTTTGTTCCGGTGGAAATCGCATAGCTTGAATACCCGTTGGGCGTTCCACCGCTGTCGGGCAACGACATCGACGGGCACAAATACACTTCCGGTGTCTGCTTGGCCGGTTCCTCGTTCTCCGGTGCCCAAGCATCAGCGTTCAGATCAAATCGGCCGAACAACGCGTCTTGTTCGACGAATGGCAAAATGGAAACGAACGCCGTCAGCCCGGCGCGGTGGATCGGCCGTCGACCCGACCCACCGACGCGAATCCCCAACGCACTCGGCGGCAGTGCTCCGTGAACATTGTCATAGTTGTGCATCGCCAACCCGATCTGCTTCAAATTGTTGCTGCACGACATCCGCCGCGCCGCTTCGCGTGCCGCTTGCACACCGGGCAACAGCAGACCGACCAGGATCCCGATGATTGCGATCACGACCAACAATTCGACCAGCGTGAACGCATTGCGCGAGGTGCGCGGCAATCGTCGGGGGGAACGGCGAATCGATGGGCGTGATCTTTGAAGTCCCACCCGGCGTCGGCGCCGCAGCACCAGCCCGCCGGCGACGATTCCCAACAACGCCACGCTACCCGGCTCCGGCACCGCTGATGGCGTGATGAAGGGCGTGTTTTGGGTGAACGTGTCGACTCGAAATTGATCCAGCGACATGCTGGTGGATTGGGCGTTGAAGTCGAACCGATACTCCGGCTGCGACGAGTCCAAATCCCACAGGGCGAGGTAGCTGACGCCTTCACCGCCAAAGGTTCCGCCCAACGAAGTACGCGCGGTTTCAATCACAAAACTCGGCGCGATCGTGCCGGCGGTGGCCGCGGAGGCACTCAGCAAGATCGATGAGTAGTCCAGTTCGGATCCCAGCGTTTCAAATTGCGCCACGATCCGCGTGAATCCGCCGCCGGAGGTTCCCGATCGGACCGTTGCGTACGCTTGGGTCAAGAAACTGGAACTGTCCCCAGGACCGAACAGACCGCCGTACGCGTTGCCGCTGGAGGCCAAGGACTGGTTGGATTCGAAGGTCAGCGAACTGACCGGTCCGCCATCACCAAAACTCTCGTTCGCGGCCGGCGACGTCCCCGC
>NZ_JBFHKV010000569.1:0-5381 GCF_041595215.1 Stieleria sp.
ATCCAGCCGCCGCACACGGACATCACCCCGAGCACCACCAACGGGATCGTCATGATCGGCGGGGACTCGTGAGCCTTCGACGCGCCGTCGGACTTGTGTGCCCCCAGGAACGTCAAAATGTAAACGCGAAACATGTAAAAAGCGGTCAACGCAGCCACGAACAGCCCCACCCCAAAAATCAGATGGTGCTCCCCGTCCAACGCGGCGCCCAAAATCTCATCCTTTGAAAAGAACCCGGCCAGCGGCGGCACACCGGCAATCGCGATCGTGGCAATCAAGAACGTCGCATGCGTCAACGGCATCTTCTTTCGCAGCCCTCCCATGTCCGCCACGTCGTTGCTGTGGACGGCGTGGATCACCGAACCGGCCCCCAAAAACAGCAGCGCCTTGAAGAACGCATGTGTGAACAAATGAAACATCGCAGCACCCAGCCCGGCTGGGTGCTCCGCCGACGCGACGCCCAACGCCAGCATCATGTAGCCGATCTGGCTGAGCGTTGAGAACGCGAGCACCCGCTTGATGTCCGTCTGCGTGCATGCGATCAACGCGGCAAACAGGCACGTGAAGCAACCGACGGCGGCGACGACGTCGAGCGCGTCTCCCGAAGCCGCGAAACCGGGGAACAGCCTGGCCACCAGATAGACGCCGGCGACCACCATCGTCGCTGCATGAATCAGTGCCGAAACGGGCGTCGGCCCGGCCATCGCATCGGGCAACCAAACATGCAGCGGAAACATCGCGCTTTTTCCCGCCGCACCGATGAACACCAACAACATCGCAACGGTCAGTAGATCGAGCCCGAAAACCCCCGGCTGAGCTTTCAGATTGGCGAGCACCGGCTCCGAATTGATCGTCGCGAAATCTAATGCCTGCGTCGCGGCCGCCGATTGGAGCGCGGTGGCAGTGACGCCGCCCCATTCCGAATCGACGATCCACTGGTGGACGAAAAAACCGAGCACCAAAATCCCCGCCAAGAAGAACAGATCGGCAAACCGGGTGACGATGAACGCCTTCTTCGACGCCGCGATCGCTTCGGGCAGCGTGTAATAAAACCCGATCAGCAGGAACGAACTCACACCGACCAGTTCCCAGAACACGTACATCTGCAACAGGTTCGGCGCCAGCACCAGTCCCAACATGCTGAACGTGAACAAACTGAGGAACACGAAGTACCGTGAATACCCTTCATCGCCCGCCATGTAGCCGATCGAATAAACGTGAACCAGCAAGCTGACGCTCGTCACGACGAACAGCAACAACAGCGAAATCGGATCGATCAGCGTCCCCAGTGAAACGACCAAATGATCCTGGTACCGAAGCCATTCGATGCTCCACGTGACCGCTGACGCACCCGCTTCGGCTGAACTCAGATACGAAAGGCCCAATCCGCACGTCAGCAGAAACGCGGTCCCGATCGCGACCGACCCGATGATCCCGGCGACACGAGCATTCGAGCCGGTGGCAAACAAACCGATCAACAGGATGGAGATCAACGGCAAGGCCGGGATCATCCAGGCATTTTCGAATAGGAATCCGGTCACGACGTGCTGTTCCCCTGATCGCAAATGTGGTTGGCCTGCGTCACATCCAGCGTATGCCGGTGTCGGTAAAAGGACACAAAGATCGCCAACGCGACCACCGCCTCGGCCGCCGCAGCGGCAATGATGAACAACACCAGTACCTGACCATCGACATCGTCCGACGCGACAAAACGATTGAAAATCAGGATGTTAAGGATTGCCGAATTCAGTGTCATTTCGATCGACAACAAAACACCGACGGCATTACGTCGCGTGAAGATGCCGTACAGACCGATCGAAAACAGCAGCGCCGAAAGCGTCAGCCAATGCGTGATCGTAGGAGTTGGAAACATGTAAAAAGCCCGACGGCGGAGTGTTTTGAGCGGCAATCGTTGTTAGGTATCTTCTGGATCATGTTTGCGAGCGATCACGATGCCGCCGATCAGTGCGGCCAACAGCAACAACGAGATCACTTCGAACGGCACGATGTATCCGTCGCGTTCATTGCTCAATAACTTGCGGCCGATGGCGTGGACGTCTTCATGGGACACGGCCAGGCCTTCCGCGGTCGCGGGCGGAAAGTCCGTGTGCACATAGACCGACAGCGTGACGACAAAAAACGCCGTCGCCACGATTCCTCCCATCACACGGCGGGCGGCACTCGGCCGTTGCTCAAACGTACTCCCTTCGCTGGTCATCATGATCGCGAACAGCAGCAACACGACGATGCCGCCGATAAAGACCAACACTTGAATCCCGGCGATAAACTCGAATCCCAGCACCAGGATCAGCCCGGCACTCGCCCCCAGCACACCGATCAGGCAGACCGCCGATCGCAGCAGACGACGTCCGAGCACCACACCCAGCGCCAACGCAATCGACGTTACCGCAAAGAGGTAAAAGAAAAGGGTCGCGACTGTCCCGTCATGCATCGGTCGGTTTCTCTACGTCCAACTTGGGAATTCCATCCATTTCGCCGCCGCACATCGGAACCGGGCCCTGATACTTATTCATCGGCTTCATTTGCGCCTTGGCCAGTTCGTCATCCTCGAGCTTGTCAAGCTGACCGGCGGTCGGACCGGCGTATTCGTTCAAGTTGAACACCAGCAGACGCCGGTCGAACACCGACGACTCGAAATCGCCGGTCATTTCCAGCGTGTCGAACGGGCAAACCAGAACACAAATATTACAGAACGTGCACGTGTCCTGCCGCCAGATGAATTGATCCAGCGCCGGTTTACCGGTCGCCTCGTTCTTTTTGTCCTTGGTGATGATAATCGAAGCGTTCGGGCAAAGGCGTTCACAGATCTGGCACGCGGTGCATCCGTGTTCGCCTTCCTCGTTGTGAATCAATGACAGCCGGCCACGATACCGCTCGAACATCTCCAGTGTGTCGCGGTTTTCGGGATACTGTTGCGTGACCACCGTTGACGGACGCCGGAAGTAACTGAGCGTCGTCAGCAAGCCCCGCACGATGCCCTTGAATGACAACCACAGAATCGAACGCAGGCCGCGTTTCTGCCCCATGATCGACGGGCGCGGTGCGACACAGTCTGATTTCAGTTCGCCGAAATCGATCGGCGGGCATTCGGTTTCCGTCGGGACCGGTTTGGTCGTCGCCATGGCTAGCCGTCATTCATGTCGCGGAAGGGAAAAAATACAGTCCGCTCAGCACAATCGTCGCCGCCAAAATGAGATTGGCAAAGCCGATCGGCAACAGCACCTTCCACTCCAGTCGCATCAATTGATCCATCCGAAGTCGTGGAAAGGTCCAGCGGAACCACATCAAAATAAATATCAACGTCGCACATTTGCTGCCGAACCAAAAAATCGGGGAGATCACCGGAGGCAGCAGGTCCATCACGCTGTTGAAGCCCTCGTAGTTCCCCACATGGAACGGCAACCAACCGCCGAAGAAAAAGGTCACCGCCAGCGCCGAAAAAACGAACAGGTTGGCGAATTCGGCGAGAAAGAAAAACGAAAATCGCAAGCCGCTGTATTCGGTGTGGTAGCCGCCGGTCAATTCGCTCTCACCCTCAGGTAAATCGAAGGGCGTGCGATTCAGTTCCGCGGTGGACGCGATCACGTACAGGCAAAACGCGACGATCGCGACGCCATGCCCTCTCCAAATCCACCATCCTTGCTGTTGACTTTCAATGATCTCTGAAACCTTCAAGGTGCCCGAAAACAGGACCACCACCAACAGCGCGATGGTCAGCGAGACCTCGTAGGAAATCATCTGCGCGCCGGCTCGCATCGCCCCCAACAGCGACCACTTGTTGTTGCTGCTCCAGCCGCCCATCAGAATCCCCATCACGCCCAAACCGCTGACCGCCGCGATGTAGACCACCCCCACATTCATGTCGACGACCTGAATGCCCGGCGCCAGCGGGACGATCGCCAACAATAAAATCGTCGCCGTGATGCTGAAG
The DNA here is from genome assembly GCF_041595215.1 of Stieleria sp. Classification (NCBI taxonomy): domain Bacteria; kingdom Pseudomonadati; phylum Planctomycetota; class Planctomycetia; order Pirellulales; family Pirellulaceae; genus Stieleria; species Stieleria sp. The sequence goes on from NZ_JBFHKV010000569.1 coordinate 3,953, forward strand.
ATCGGTGCGCCGATGAAGATCACCTTGTCGCCGTCGCCGGGCTCGATCCCCTCTTTGAACAACAGCTTGATGCCATCGGCCAGCGATTGAAGCACGCCGTGCGGACCGACCCGCATCGGCCCCAATCGACACTGAAAGTGACCGGCGACCTTGCGCTCGATGTAGCTCATCACCAATCCCAACACGGAAACCGCGGTGAGCACGGCGACCAACCCGATCACGATGTACATCACCGCACCCCAGACGCCCGACTCCAACGCCCGACTGGCACGATCGGCCAACGACATCGCCGGCGCGGCAAACGCCTCGCTCGTTTGAACGGACAGTGTCAGCGAAAGTGGATTCAACAAAGCATCTGCCACGGCGATGGGTTTCTCCTTATCGATCGATGTCTGGGATGACCAGATCCAGAGAGGACATGGCCCCGATCAACGAGGCGATGTAGTCGCCCTTGATCATTGGCTCGAGACACCACAGGTTGTTGAAGTTCGGAGAGCGATAATGCAACCGATACGGCTCGTCCTTCTTGTCCGACGCGATGAACACGCCCAAGACCCCTCGCGCCGTTTCCAGTTGGCTGTAGTAGCGACCTTCCGGAATCTTGATCTTGGAATTCAGTTTCTTGACCAGGAAATCGCCCGGCGGGATGTTATCGAGCAGCTGCTCGACGATGTTCAGCGACTGACGCATCTCCTCCACCCGCACCCAATAGCGGTCCCAACTGTCACCGATCGTGCCGACGGGAACTTCAAAGTCCGCTTGATCGTAGACGCCGTAGGGGTGGTCTTTCCTCAAATCGAACGCGACGCCCGACCCTCGCAGAACCGGCCCGGTGGCCCCGTATTGGACCGCCGTCTGCGGCGTCAGAATGCCGACGTTGCGAAGACGTTCTTGGATGATGACGTTGTTGGTCAACAGGTCATCGTATTCGTCCAACTTGGGGCGGAAGTACTTGATGAATTCCTTGACGCGATGGACAAAATTCGGGTGAATGTCCGCCATCAACCCGCCGGGCAGCACATAGTTCATCGTCAGCCGGGCACCGACGGTCTCTTCCATCACATCGTTAAGGACCTCGCGATCGCGGATCCCGTACAGGAACGGCGTGAACGCCCCCAGATCCATCCCCAACACGCCCCACCACAATTGATGGCTCTGAATCCGTTCCAGCTCCGCAAAGATCGTGCGAATGTATTGAATCCGTGAATTGACCTCGATCCCCGCCGCTTCTTCAACGGCCTTCGACACCGCCCAGTTGTTCATGATCGACGACAGGTAATCCATCCGATCGGTCAGATGGACACAATTCATGTAGTTCATGTGCTCGGAGATCTTCTCGATGCTGCGGTGGATGTACCCGAGCACGGGGATACATCGAAGCACCCGTTCGCCGTCCAACTTCAACACCAGCCGCAACACGCCGTGGGTC
>NZ_JBFHKV010000570.1:0-5378 GCF_041595215.1 Stieleria sp.
CACTACGCGTGCTGACTTGCAACGTCGGCGGCGGCACCCTGGATGACCGGCAACTCATTCAATTGATTCACGACAACCGAATCGATGTCTTGATGCTGCAAGAATGTCCCCAAGCGGTTTCCGAACCGTTATTCCAGAAACTGGGCTGGCAACGCCGCCAAGTGCACCACATCGTGATCGGAAGCCCGCTTCCGTTGGGTGCATCACGCGTCCTCGGCCGGCAATCGGACGATAATTTCAGAGCCGTCGCCGGGATCGGTTGCGAACTGGACTGGCACCTCGGCAGTCGCATTCAACTGGTTTCGATACACCTGCCCACGTTTCGCCCCGCCCTGGAGAAACTACAGCACCTGGATTTCGATCAAGGACCGGAAGCGATTGAACGACTGGGCCAAATGCGCCGCGGTCTTTCCAGACAGATCGTCGATGCGATCGATGATTCGGAATTGCCCACCGTCGTAGCGGGCGATTTCAACGTTCCCATCGAAAGTGCTTACTACCGCGATCTTTGGGACCATTTCCAGAATGCGTTTTCGATCGCCGGCAGCGGATTGGGCTACACCAAATACACACGCTTTCATGGCGTCAGAATCGATCACGTCCTGGCGGACGAAAACTGGACCGTGCAAGACGTCCACGTCGGCCCCGACTTGGGCGGTGATCATCGCCCCGTGATTGCCGAATTGGCCAGGACGACCGCACCATGAACCTGCTGTACATCGCCACCACCTATCCGACGCCCACCAGCCCTCGCCAGGGGATGTTCAATCGCAACCTGGTGGACGCATTGCGTGTCAACCATCAAGTGCGCGTGGTCGCGCCCATCCCGTGGGTGGAACGGCTTCGAAAACTCAATTCAACGTCGCGGCCGACCGTCGAGCCCTCCTCTGACGTGTTCCATCCCACGTACTTCTATCCGCCAAAGTTATTGCGAACTCACTACGACGTGTTTTATTGGCGATCGATTTCCCCCGTATTGAAACGGATTCAAAACACGTTCACACCGGATCTGGTGATCGGCTATTGGCTGCATCCCGATGGAAGGGCCGCGTTGCGGGCCGCCGAGTCTTTCCGTGTGCCGTGCGTCGCCGTTTCCGGCGGCAGCGATCTGCGGCTTTTGCCCCAGCACCCCGCTCGTCGCCGCGCGATTCAAAGCGTGCTGTCCGACGCTCAGCGGTTGGTCGTGGTCAGCCGCGACTTGGCCGCGCAAGCGATCCGCCTGGGCATGCCGCCCGAAAAGATCGATGTCGTGTATCGCGGCGTCGATCATCGTTGCTTTCATCCCAGTGATCGTGGTGTCGCCCGCGACGTTTGTGGATTGCCCCGTGACGCCATCGTGTTGATGTGGTCGGGGCGATTGGAATCGGTCAAGAACCCGACGTTGCTGTTGCGAGCGGCTCAGCGCTGGCAAATGAAATGGGGCGACCGGTTGCGGATCCTGATCGCCGGCGATGGTTCGATGCGAAACGAATTGATCAAACTGCGCTCGCGACTCGGGTTGGACCACTGTGTCCGATTCGAAGGCAATCTCAGCCAACAAGCACTGGCCGCGTGCTACAACGCAGCCGACGCGATGGTGTTGACCAGCCATAGTGAAGGGATCCCCAACGTCTTGTTGGAATCGATCGCCTGCGGCGTGCCCTTCGTGGCAACCGACGTGGGTGGTGTGTCCGAAATCGCGTCTCCGGGTGTCGATCGACTGGTGGGCGACAACGATCTGGACGCACTGGTCGATGCCGTCGTCGGACAAATCGAGTCTCCGAGCGATGCCGAACGCGACTTTGTGCCCGACGGTCTGACGGAAATGGCCTCACGATTCGAAGCGGTGTTTCACCGAGTTGTCTCGTCGCAGAAAGCGAATACCGGCAAGGCGGCATGATGAATCTCGTTGAGCGACGGATGCTCTTGATCAGTTACGCTTACCCGCCGACCGGCGGGGGAGGCGTCCAGCGCAGTGTCAAGTTTGCCAAGTACTTGCCCCACTATCATTGGCGACCCACCGTGCTCACCGCGGCCGATCCGTCCGTTCCGGTTCGCGACAATGATCTGTCGATGGAATTGGATCCGCAGACGACGGTGCTCCGCGCCCGAACGCTCGAACCGTCGTACCGAACGAAACAAAAACTGATCGCGACCGGGGATCCGTCGTCGCTTTCATTCAAACGTTGGATGAAGCAATGCGTTCGAAAGGCGGGCATGTCGTTGTTGCAACCCGACCCCCAAATCTTGTGGAACCCCTGCGCCGCGAGACTGGCGACACAAACACTGCGTCAGGTTCCCCATGACGTGGTGTACGTGACGGGACCACCGTTTTCGTCGTTCTTGCTCGGACGAACCCTCAAGCTTCGTTTCGGGTTGCCACTCGTCTTGGATTTTCGTGACGAATGGCTGTTGTCCAGCCAGCACTTTGAAAACCACCAACGATCGGGAATCGCCTATCGCCAACAACGCAGGATGCTGGGCAAGGTCTTGCGGGCGGCCGATGCGGTCGTGGCAACGACACAAGCGAGCGCCGATGAACTCGCCGGCCAAATCCAAGAAACAGGCAGCCGAGCTTCGGTGCACTGTATCTACAACGGTTACGACGAAGATGACTTGACGGCCCTGCGCTGCGAATCGAATCCGCCCGACCGGTTGCGAATCGTCTACACGGGAACGCTTTGGAAGCTGACCGACATTTCACCCGTCGTGGATGCGTTGGTTCGACTCGCCGCGGCGAATCCCGATTCCGCGGCGCGAATCGACTTGATCATCGCCGGGCGACGCACGCCGCATCAAGACGCCCTGGTCGCAAAACTGGATGCAACGGCAGTCAACGTCCAACGCCACGATTATCTGCCGCACGGCAAGTCGTTGGAATTGGCTGGGTCGGCCGATGTGCTGTTGTTGCTGTTGGCCGATGAACCGGGCGCCGAACGTGTGGTGCCGGCCAAACTGTTCGAATACCTGGCGCTGCAAAAGCCGATCCTGGCGATTTGCGGCGATGGTGAAACCGCCTCGTTGATCGATCAACACGGGCACACCTATCGGTTCTCTCCCGGCCAAGCCGATCGCATCGCCGCGTGTTTATCTACGTTGCTTGCGGAGCGGCCTTGCCGGGTAACGTGTGGCGCGGACGACCTTGGCCCATTCTCACGCCGTCGGCAGACGAGCCAGCTGGCCGAGGTCATGGACGCGGTCAGCCGGTGAGCGGCCGATGTCCTTTTTCCCTCATGGGATCCCAGCAGATTGAGCGTCGAAGTCAGCCCCCGAATGACGAACTTAAAGGGGGTTCGATCGTTGCCGTCACGTCGTGGCCCCTCTCTGGATCCTTGCAGTGCACGCTGTCCTTGTTTTCACCTTCCTCGGTTCCTTGCTGGGGTTGTTTTATGCGTACGTCGGTTATCCCATCCTGATCGCGATGCTGGCCCGAGTGCTGGGCCGCGACGATCCGCCGACGGTTTCCGACCGGACGGACGACCTGCCCGAGATCACGGTCTTGATCGCCGCCCACAATGCCGCCAATCACCTGACCGAACGCATTGAAAACATCTTCGCCTGCGACTATCCGCCGGAGCGATTGCACGTTCTGATTGCCTCCGATGGCAGCACCGATGCGACGCCGCGTCTGGTGTCGGGATTCAACGACGGCCGCGTTAAAGCCCTCTCCTTTCAAACCCGCCGCGGCAAGGCTGCGACGTTGGTCAGCGCCGTCGAGTCTGTCACCAGTCCCGTGATCGTCTTCACCGATGCGACGACGCGTTTTGACCGCGATTCATTGCTGCGATTGTCGCGACATTTCAGCGATTCGGCGGTCGGTGTGGTCGCCGGTCGAGTCACGATGGTCGATGGCCAAGGCGCAGCGAGCGAATCACTGTACTGGAAACTGGAAAACAAAATCCGCGGCTTTGAAGCACGATTGGGAATCACGCTGGGAGCCAGCGGGGCCATCTACGCCATCCGGCGATCGATGTTCGTCGCCCCGTCTCGACCCACCATCAACGATGATCTGGTTCTGCCGATGCTGGTGCGGATGACGCATCAATGCCGTTTGGTATTTGATCCGACCGCGCGGGCGTATTCACCCAGTACCGGCGGGATCCGCTGCGAGTTCTTACGTCGTCAACGAATCGGTCTCGGCGCGATGCAGTGTTTGCCGACGCTGCGTGGATTGCTGCGGTGGAAAAATCTGGACCAAGCGGCCGCGTTTGCCTCGCACAAGCTGATCCGTTGGTGCGGCCCCTTCCTGTTGATCGCTGCCTTGGTCAGTAACCTGATCTTGGCAACCGATCTCCGCTTTCAAGGCCTGCTGCTGTTGCAAGCGTTCGCCTATGGAGCAGCCGCGTACGGCTTGGTGACGTCGCGTCGCTCACTCGCCTCGCGTTTGGCGCGAGCCGGTACGTCGTTCGTCGTCATGAACGCCGCCATCGGCGTCGGGATCTGCCGATATCTGATCGGACATGATACAGTGATTTGGAATCCAACCGAACGATCGAGTTGGAGCCATATCCCAGCGACATCAGAATTGGTCCATGCAAGCGAAAAGCGTGCGGCGTAGGAACGAACGGAAAGTGTCGGACGGTTTGCCAGCGCGGCGTCGGGTTCCGGCGTGCGATTCCGCGACCGCAAGCTGGAAGCATCTGCCACCAATCGCGTTTGGAACGTCGATTGACAGGATTCCCCAGTGCTCAAACCAGTGCTCAAACCTGTGTTCAAACCGGTGCTGCAACCAGTGCTGAAGATCCGGGGAATGGGACCGATGACGTTCGCCCGCGCCTATCGGGCGGGGCAGCGGTCGCTACCAAACCCCACGCACGTGTTCGTCTGTGTCACCGACCATTTCGAGCCCGAGCGTGACCGCGCCCCGTTGGAACTGCAGCGGCGACGCGTGGATCGTTGGCTGAGCGATTACCCACGGACCGTCGACGGCTGTTGCGACTCACGCGGCCGACCGCCACAGCACACCTTTTTTTATCCCATCGAATGCTACCTGCCCGAGCATCTGGAAAAGCTCGCGACGCTGACACGGTCGGGCTACGGAGACGTGGAGGTGCACTTGCATCACGACAACGACAACGCCCAGTCCTTGCGTGAGCTGCTGCTACGGTCGACCGAAACTCTGCATACACGACACGGGCTGCTGCACCGAGATGCGTCCGGTCAAATCCGCTATGGGTTCATTCACGGCAACTGGGCGCTCGACAATTCACACCCTGACGGATGCCACTGCGGTGTCAATGACGAACTCACGGTTTTGCGCGAAACGGGCTGCTACGCGGACTTCACCATGCCCGCCGCCCCTCACCCGGCACAGACACGAACGATCAACAGCATCTATTACGCGATCGACGACCCCCAGCGACCGAAGTCGCACGACACCGGGATCCCCGCAACCGTCG
>NZ_JBFHKV010000571.1:0-5366 GCF_041595215.1 Stieleria sp.
GATCGTTTAGCGGTTCGAAGACCAACGTGACGCCGGCTTGCTCCAACATCGGTGCTGCTTCGCGCAGCCCGTCGACCAGGCAATCGTGTTGTGCTTCGTTGCCGGCGTCGGGCCGGAAGTCGCCGACCTGGGAAATCAGGGTCGGGCATCCGAGCCGCTTGGCCGCTTCGATTGATTCGCCGAGTCCGTCTAGATAGGCAGCCCGACTGGCCGGGTCGACCAGGCTGATGAACTTGGTGCAACAGGCGGCGATTTGCATCTGGTGTTCCGCCGCGGCATCTTCGATCTCCGCGAGATCTTTGTCCCACCAGCCCCAGAATTCAAAGGCGTCGATGCCACACGCTTTGACGCGGGCGATCGCTTCGCGCGGCGAAACGCCTTCAAAAACGGCGTCGATGCAAACCGAGGGACGAAGGCTCGAGGGTGTGGGTTGACTGCTCATGACATGACCGAAGCAACCGCTTCGCAGAAGGAGTTCATTTTGGTTTCGCTCATGCCGGCAACGTTGATCCGACCGCTGCCGACGATGTAGATGCCGTGCTTGCTCTTCAGCTCGTCGACCTGCATCGGGCTGAGCCCGCTGTAGGAGAACATGCCTTTCTGACGAAGCAAGAACGAGAAGTCGTGGCCCGAGCCGGTCGACTTCATGGTTTCGACGAATTGTTCTCGAAGTTTGGTGATCCGCAAACGCATCGTTTCCAGTTCTTCCTTCCACAGTTCGGTCAGCTGCTCGTCGGCCAAAATTGTGGCGACGATCGCACCACCGTGTCGCGGCGGATTGCTGTAATTGGTGCGAACCACTCGCTTCAGCTGACTGAGTGCCGCGGCGCACTGTGGGGCATCGGCCGCGACCAGCGAAACCGCGCCGACCCGCTCGCTGTACAAGCCAAAGTTCTTGGAGAACGACGTGCAGACGATCGCTTCGTCGACATGTTCCAGGACTGTTCGCAAACCGACGGCGTCTTGCTCGATCCCGTCGCCGAAACCCTGGTAGGCAAAATCGATCAGCGGCAACAGATTCTTTTTTGCGATCACCGATGCGATCTGTTTCCAATCCTCGGGCGTCGGGTCGATGCCGGTCGGGTTGTGACAACAGCCGTGCAGCAGGATCGCGTCGCCCGGTTTGGCGTTGTCGTCGAGCGCACCGAGCATGCCGTCCAGATCCAGCGACGTGCGATCATCACCCAGGTAGCGATACGTTTCCGACGGCAATCCCGCCGCGGAAAAAATCGCCGGATGATTGGCCCACGTGGGATTGGGCATCCAAATCCTTGCCTTTGGCAATTGGGTCTGCATGAAATCCGCGGCGACTCGCAACGCCCCGGTACCGCCGGGCGTCTGCAGCACCGCCACGCGATCGGCCGCCAACGTCTCCCCGAAGACCAGATTGCGGACATCGGCGCGGTACTCCGGCAAACCATCGATCGACAGATAGCCCTTGGTCGCTTCGCTGTCCAAGATCTTCTGCTCTGCCGCTTTGACCGATTTCAAGATCGGTGTCTGCCCGTTTTCGTCCTTGTAGACCCCGACCGACAAGTTCATCTTGCCTGGATTCGGGTCCGCGTTGAAAGCTTCGGTGAGTCCCAGAATCGCATCCGGGGGGGCGGTTTGAATGACGGAAAAACGATGACTCATGATGGTGGCTCGCGCGTGGGCTAGGCCTGGGGTGGAAATGGACGTTGCCAATGCCCGCGAATCGTAGTGCAACGGCGGCAATTCGGCTATCCTGTCCCCGACCCAGGGCGCGGCCTTTTGGTTCAGGACCGTCGCCGACGCTACCTCTCCCGGAGACGTTTCGTCGGCGCAAAACGGCCGCAACGACTTCTCGACCGGCTGAGGCCCCCACTCGGCGGAGCTTGAGCAGCACCACGGGCGTCCGGTGTGCAACGTGAACCGAGTGCGGTGTTTGCGCTGAGCTCTCTTGCCGTGACTCTGGCTCGCCGGACTCTTTAGCGATTGGCGTGGGCCCGCTGCCGCGTTGATTCTGATTCGAACCCCAAGCTGTAGGGGCGAAAGACGAGGATCGGATCGGCGACCAACGCACCGAAACCTCGTGTGCGCGGATCGATGCCCTCGCGATGCAGCGCCAGGGCCAGTGCGACGTCGCGGACCTGGGTTCGATGAGTCGTCTTGGGCGGTACCATCGATCGCCAAACGTGGCTGATTCGCGTGTCGGCTGAAAAACTTGCGATCCAGGCGTCGATTTCCGCTGTCGCAAAATTCAGCTTCGACGCGGCCAACAGCGCGGTCACAATTCGCGACGGCGATTCGGCCGGATCGTTCAACACCCGTCGGCAATCCGATTCGACCAGCTGACCGCAATCGTACCGCAACCCGATCACCAACCGGTCACGCAAATCGATCGGCGCGTCGGTCAAGAAACTGCTGACCAATCGCGACAGGACGCGGCGCTCGTGGTCACGCAGCGCCTCCGGGCCGCTGCCGGGATTGCTCAAGTGGGCGACCAGTCGTAGCGTCGCCCCGTCGGTCGTCTTCAGCTTGCGAGCCGACGCCAACGAAAGCACGACCGACCACGACGCAATGTCGTGTCGATCAAGGGTTTCGATCTCTGCCCAGCGAGTCGCATCGGTCGCGACTCCTGCCAGCAAACGCCCGATCTCGGGGCGATCTTGGACGGCCGCGGCGAACATCAATCGTGCGTCATGACCACCCCCGGCGGCATCACGAAACTGTTCCCATCCGGTCAGCTCGCGACCGTCGAACGACGCGTCGTAGAGAAAACGTTCCATCAGGATCTCGTGCTCCCGCATTTCCAGACGACTCAATAAACGTTGCTTGGAAAGATAAAGCTCCAAGTCCGGGGGTGGGAACGGATTGGCGCGAAGCAGGGCTTTGATTTGTTCTGCCAACAACTCGCTGCGAATCGCCATTGCGAGCAGTCGCGTTTCCGATCGCCCACGTGTGGAGAATGAATCGGCGGCCAATCCCGCGACCAGTGCTTCTAATTCAACCGGCGATTCTGTCTGTGGCGACGCCGGCGTTTGGGAGTGGACCCGGCCGGTGATCAACGCCGTCAACGTGAGGGTGAAGAGCCAAAAGAAACGGGCATCGGGTCGACACATCGGCAATCAAGAGCACATCGAGTTGTTTGCAAGGTAAGAAACCCTAGCCCGTCCCGAGGTCGATACCGGCTTCCACGCCGCGTTGACCGTTCAAATCCTCATCGGAAGACGTCAACGGTTCGGGTACACTGCGCGACCGCTACAACCCGAACGCTACGCCGAACCTTTGCACTGCCAAGCAACGACGCCATGAAACTGATCTGTTTCGAAGACGAATCCGTCAGCCAGCTCCAGCCGATCACCCTCGCGCGGCCCGCTTATGCGATCACGTGTGCGAGCTATCAGTTGGTCGATTGGTTGAAGCTGTTGCCCGGCGAATTGACCGTTTCCATTCGCAACTACTTGGCGCCGATTCAATTGCTGGAATCCGATCTTTCCGCTCCCTCGCGGGATTCGGTTCGGGGCGAAGAGATTCTGTTGGTCAACGCGCGATTGGTCCCGCGCGTCGACACCCTGGCGGCCCTCAAGTCACTCTGTGCGGCCACCGTTGCCGGTGTGGTCCGCTGCGATCGAACCGGTGCGATTTTGGCAGCCCGTCTGACGGCCAAGGAAACGTCGCGGCTCGATGCGCTGCCGCCGAGCCCGGCCGACAAGGTGGAGGAGCCCGCTTCGCCGTTTCAGAAAGCGGCTCGCAAAGCCGTCGGCGACCTGGAGAAGCTCAGTGATGACGGTGTGGCCAAATCCTTGTTGGAACTCGCCGCTGATCTGCCCACCGATTCACTTCCGATCAGTCCGGACGACCTGCCGGCGTTCGGTTGGCCCCACGAAGTCGTCGCCTGGCACATGACGGAAATGCCGACGGCCATGCAGTGGCGACTCGCACGCGGCGGATACACCGAAACGGCCGACGGTGTGTTTGTCGCCGACGGCGTCTCGATCGGACAGTATGCCGCCGTCGATACCAGCGAGGGGCCGATCCTGTTGGACGAAAACGTCAAAGTCGGTCCCTTCTGTTTGTTGTCCGGACCGGTCTACGCCGGACGCGGGACACGCATCATCGAACACGCGGCGCTCAAGGATGGCGTCTCGCTCGGTCACACCGTCAAAATCGGTGGTGAAGTCGAAGCGTCGGTCATCGAGCCGTACACAAACAAACAACACCACGGGTTTCTCGGTCACAGCTATTTAGGAAGCTGGATCAACCTGGGCGCCGGGACCTGCAACAGTGACCTCAAGAACACGTACGGCAAAATTAATATCGAGTACGGGAACGAAAAGATCGCCACCGGCATGCAGTTCCTCGGCTGCATCATGGGCGACTACAGCAAGACGGCGATCAACACCAGCATCTTTACCGGAAAGGTCATCGGGGTGTGCAGCATGTTGTATGGGTTCGCGACGTCAAACGTTCCCAGCTTTGTCAATTATGCCCGGCTGTTCGGGCAGCAGTCGTTGCTGCCGGCCGAAGTCATGGTCAACACCCAACAACGCATGTTCTCGCGCCGAAAAGTCGAGCAGCGGGAATGCGATATCCAGCTGATTCAGGACATGTACAAGTTGACGATCGCCGAACGTGATCGTGCCGACCACGACGGGTTTTGAGCTGCACGCCGTAGCAATGAGGAATGCGGTCGGTTTGCTGCGAGGGACTGCGATCGCCTTTGGCTCAGATCGGAGACTGGGCATTGGAGGCTGCCAGATAAAGGGCCAGCGCGAGCAAGGCGGCCGGAAGGGCGAACAATCGAATCAGCATCGGGGTCTCAGTGAACGGGTCTCAGTGAATGGGGCGAGATGTGGGTACGTGCGTGTTTGACAGGGTGCAGCCTGAATGCCAATTGGAAAAACATCGAATTTCCGCGGTCTGACCCCGTCACGCGCCATCAATACGACACCTCCGCAGTCTTCAAAGTGATCGCACCCAATTCTCGCCACCCACCGGGGACAGACCCCACCGGGGACAGACCCCAGTCGCCGCTCCACCGGGGACAGACCCCGGGGAACCCCGGACGGGGACAGACCCCGGGGGTCACCGGGGACAGACCCCAGGTGAACTCGGACGGGGACAGACCCCGGGTGAAGGTTCATTGGGGACAGTCCCGGAATGTTCCGGACGGGGCAGATCCCGGAAGAGCTTGGTCAAAAAATGGGTTGGTCAAAAAATGGGGTGTCCCGATTGCAAGACGACCACAGACCTGAGCGTTCCTATTTTTGAAGTTGAGCGGGGACAGACCCCGTCGCGGGTTGCCGGCTGCGCTGCGACCCCGTTCGGGGGCGTTTTGTGTGGTGTTTCTCGGCTCCGGCGGTGTTCGCTTCGCTCGCCCGCCGACTACTTGCTAGCATCCC
>NZ_JBFHKV010000572.1:0-5364 GCF_041595215.1 Stieleria sp.
CAGCTCGTTCGGCAACGTTCCCGCGCCTGGTTCCGTTCGGACGTGGAGCCGACGTCGTCCTGTTATTGCGAACCGGGAGCGGTGACTCTGGAGCAAACGCCGGTAACCTCCGCAAAGTGACACTCAACGATGCGGTTCAATCGGAACTTGACTCCTCGATGACCCAGTCGACGGCTTCACGCAATTGGGCGTCGAAGCGACACGCCGTGCCGGTCTTGATCGTGGCTTCCAAGTAGCGTCCGAGTTGGGCGTCAACGTCCGTGATCTTGCGGATGGCACCTCGGATGCCCTTGGTCACGCTTTGACGGGCGCGTTCGACGGCGCTTCCGGCACGGCGGGGTCGGCCGCCGAGTCCGACGGCGGCGGCGAGCGTTTGGGCGATGGCGTCCAATTCCGTGCGAATGCGTTCGGCGTTGACCGGATCCGACGCCGAGTCCAGGTCCGCCAATTCGGACCGCAGTTCTTCGGCGCGGCGTCGGTAGGTTTCGCGGGCGGTCGCGTCCAACATCTCGCCGGCGTCACCGCGGTCGGGCGCTCCACCGGAACCGGCCAGATCGACGGCCCAGCAATCGACGCCAGGTTGCCGCAGCAGCTTCGACAAATGTTCCAATCCACGCGTGCTGCGCAACTGGAATGACCGGCCGTCGAACACGAACGTCCAGGTATCGCCGCGGCGCGTCATGCGGGCTTGCCGCGGCGTGGTCGGTGATTCAGAACGATCAGGTCGCGATGTCCGGCCGTCGATCTTGTCCAGCAAAGCCTGCGTTTGCTCGCGATCGAATTCTGCCCCGATGCGGGCAAAGCCGTCGCGGGCAGCGGCAAACTCAATCTTCGCCCGCGTGGGATCCCCATCGGCCTGGAGGGCTTTGGCCAACAACACGCAGGTGTTGGCCAGTTCGTAGGGGGTGTTCAGTTCAATCCACCAACGCCGCGCCCGCGTCAGTTGTTCGACGGCCTGGTGGGATTCACCGTTGGCCAAATGCAAAAGTCCGCGGGCGTGCGCGGCGGCGGCGTTGTCCCACGGAGTGTTGTTGCGTTTCGACATGTCTGTCAGTTCGGCGACCGCCGATTCGGCGATCTCCCGTTCGTTGACTTCGACGGCGATCGTGGCCCGCGCGACGAGCAGATTGACGCGGTCTTCGCAGACCATGGTGGGACGCGGCTCGTGAAAGGTGCGTTCGAGCGAGCGGTGGGCGGACACCGCGTCGCCGCGTTGCATCAGCAACAGCGCCAGTCCGGGTTGCGGATCCCAGCCGAGTGAAATGGCGCGCTGAAACGCGGTCATCGCGCCTTCGAAATTGCCGCGACGACGTCGCACTTCGCCGAGTTCACTCCACGGGAACGTCGCATAAGCAGGCAGAGATTGCGAAACCTGTCGCGTCGCGGCTTCACTTTCGGATTCCGCCGCGACCAGATCGCCACGGACTCGCAGCACTTCACTGCGGTGCACGCGACACATGCCGGGAAAGTACTCGACCTGCTGGCGATTGACCCAACGTGTTGCCGATTCGGTCCATTCTTGCGCCCGCCGCCATTCGCCGCGACAACGGCACGCCCAGATCGCGTTGCAGAACACCATTCCGGTCGCGAAGAGATCGATTTCACCGCCGAGCGCCATCGAAGTCGCTCGGCGGATCAGGTCCAACGTCGCTTGACTTTCGCCGCGTGTGGTGCTGACGTGGCTGAGGTCAACGAGCGCGAGTGCTTCGACGTTGCGTTCACCATAACGCCGGGCGAGCTCGAGGGCGCGTCGGGCGTGGTGTTCCTGGGCGTCCAGATCGCCTTCGGCCATTCAGCATCGATTGTGGAACCACGCCTGCCACGCGTGTTCGGGGCCTTCGGGCAATTCCGCGATCAGATCATCGGCGCGTCCCAGCCAGGCCGCGGCGAGAGCCTTTCGACCGGCGTCGTCATTGGCGTGGGACAATTCCAGCGCCGTCCGCACCGCGCCGCGCTGGTCGGCCCGGGCGACGTAGGCTTCATGCGCCTGTTCGATGGGGTCGACGATTTCGTCAAACCGGCCGGTCCACCGAGCACACTCGCCGAGCATTTCCAAACCTTCCGGGCACAACTCGCCACGCTGATCGGATTGACGGAGGATTTCATAGGCGGTCTGCCATTGACGACGGCTCACCGCTTGTTGAGCTTGCACGAGTGCGGTGGAACCTGTCGAAGCGGTGTCTTCGTCCAACCGCGACAGCCGCGACCGAAGTTCCGCGATGGAGTCAAATCGATGCGCGCGGTCTTTCTGCAAACAACGCTTCAACAACGAACGCAGCGACTCCGGCGTCGTCTCCGGAAGTGCTTGCCAGTCCGGTTCGCGCTGCAGCACCGCTGCCATCACTTGCGGCAGCGACCGGCCATCAAACACGGGCGTGCCGGCAAGACATTCGTACAACACACAGCCCAGCGACCAGATGTCGGTGCGATGATCGACCGGCAACCCTTGGGCCTGTTCGGGACTCATGTAGGCCGGTGTCCCCAAGATCGCTCCGTGAACCGTCAGCGGAAGACAGGTTGTCAGGGACGATGTCGCAGCGAACGGTTCGGGATCCGTCGACGCAACAAACCGGGCCAAACCGAAATCGAGAATCTTGACACTGCCGTCAGGCCCGATGCGGATGTTGCCCGGCTTCAGGTCGCGATGAATGATTCCCTTGGCATGCGCCGCACCAAGCCCTTGACAGACTTTTTCGGCGAATCGAACCGTGGCGTCGAGCGACATGGGGCCGTCGGCCAGGTACTCCGACAGATCCTTTCCCTCGACGTACTCCAGCGACAGAAAGCACAGTTCATCGGTCTGGTGGTAACCGTAAATCTGGGCCACGCACGGATGATTCAGTGCGGCCAGGGTTTGCGCTTCGCGTTTGAATCGCTGGCAGATCGATGCGTTGTCGGCGACATCGACCGTCAGCACCTTGATTGCAACTTGGCGATCCAGGGTCGTATCGTGGGCAAGGTAGACCGTGCCCATGGCTCCGGCACCCAAGGTGCCGAGTATTTCGAATGTCAGCAGACGCTGGCCGGCCTCAACCATCTTCGAATTCCCCAGCCTCTTGGAGGTCGTGCAGGTTTCGACGTCACCGTTCAACGCGGCGGTTCACCGTTCGACCTCGACTCGACGCGCTCGACCCTCCTGCCAGGAGACAACTGATCAATCCGATCGGTTCTTCGCCTTCGCAACCTCCATTATAACGGCCCGGCTGTCATGACCAACATTGGTGCCGGGAGGTTCGCCCCAATTGCCGACTCGTCTGCCGAGAGACGGGTGCTGAGAGACAGGTGGCTTGTCAGGCAGTGGTCGCCAAACGCGTCAGGCGGGCTCGCCGCCGTTAACAATCCAGGTCGGGGCACCGTTTCCGTGGAAGGCGCGTTTTCTGGTCCTTGCGCGGTGACACCGTTTTTCAATCGGTCCTCAGAATCATACCGGGGGCGGCGAAATCGGTTTGGCCGAAGTTGTTCGGCACGGTAACATCAGCTCTCGCCGGGGCGTCTCGGAATACGACGCGCTGAATCGGACAACGGGTCGTGCTATCTGTTTTTTCGAACAAAAGAAGAATTCGTCTGTAACGATTCGCTCGATGGGCCCAATGTGACATGAGCTCGTCAACGCCCCCAACGAATACCGTCAAATGTCCGAACCCGTCTCGACCGCATCGTCCTTTCCGACCCAAATGCCGAACGCTTATCTGTCCGGCGCCCTTGCACCCACCCAGGACGAGATCGCAAGATCCGACTTGCCCGTCGTCGGAAAACTGCCCCAGGATCTCAACGGCATGTGGGTCCGCAATGGACCCAACCCGATGTTCCCGCCGGCTCCGCACTATCATTGGTTTGACGGTGACGGCATGTTGCATGGCGTTCGAATCGAAGACGGAAAGGCGAGCTACCTGAATCGATTTGTCCGAACATCGTCATGGAAGAAGCAACAACAGAGCGGACGCAACCATTCGCCAAGTTATGTCAATGCCCGCCCGCTTGAACACTTGCAAACGCTCGCGCAGGGGGCCCGAAAGGGCGGCGCCGACTTTTTCAACAAAGCCAACACCTCGCTCGTCTGGCACCACGGCAAACTCTTTGCACTCTGGGAAGCGGGGTCTCCTTATGAAATTCGCCCCGAAGACCTCGGGACGGTCGGCCCCGACAATTTCTTCGGGAAGCAACAGCATGCCGTGACCGCTCATCCAAAGATTGATCCTGTCACCGGCGAACTGTTGTTCTTTGGCAATTCGCTGCGTGGCAACAGTGTCCGATATGGAATCTTGGATCGCGCAGGCCGGCTGGTCCATCAGACGACGATCCCCGTCGGCAGAATTGTGATGATGCACGATTTTGCCATCACCCGACGCTATACGATCTTCTTCGATTTTCCGATGCTGGTGCGCCCACTGATGCCGCTTGTCGGAGGGGCGATGCTCCGCTACCGGGCCGAACGCGGGGCTCGCATCGGCATCTTGCCCCGCTACGGCTCGGGCGATCAAGTGCGCTGGCTTGATATCGAGCCGGGTTTTCTGTTTCACGTGCTAAACGCCTGGGAAAACGACGACACGTTGACGCTCTATGCTTGCCGATTCCCCGGTGCACCCGGCGTGTTGAATCGCAGGGCAACATCCCGCGACCAGTTGCAGCTCGATGCGTCCATGTATCGCTGGGTGATCGACGTGAAGTCGGGCAGAGTCGTCGAAGGCGCTGTCGACGATCGACCCGCTGAATTCCCCCGCGTGGACGATGCTTTGGTTGGGGCTCAGTCTCGATACGGCTACGCCGCCTCGTTTCTCTCCAACGACGCTCCGGCATTGGTCAAATACGATCTGATCGCAAACACATCCCAGCGTCACGAATTTGCACCCAGTCAGCTTGCCGGTGAAGGCATCTTCGTGCCCCGACCGAACCAAGTCAGTGAAGACGACGGCTATCTGGTTTCGATGGTGCACGACGAAGCGGACGATCGATCCGAATTCGTGATTCTCGATTGCCGACGATTCGACGACGATCCCGTCATCGCTCGCATCCCGATGCCGCAACGTGTTCCGGCAGGATTCCACGGCGTGTGGATCGACGGCCGCTCATCTTCATCCGCGTGATCGGAGACGGGGCCACCACGGAGGGCATGCTGTGCATGCCACCAGCCACAGCAAGTAGGGCATGCTGTGCATGCCATCAGCCACAGCAAGTAGGGCATGCTGTGCATGCCAACGGGTCGTCAGGCACAGCCTGACCTACGCCTCCTGAAACAGTCGCTGCGACCTCAGCGCGATGGAGTGTCAATCGGATGATTGGGCCCGATCGAGTGGGATCGTCGCAACAAGCACATTCGCGCGATAGTTTTCGATCTGCAGCACCGGACGTCCGTGTTGGTCCCAG
>NZ_JBFHKV010000573.1:0-5360 GCF_041595215.1 Stieleria sp.
GTCTGCAAGTAACGCTGAATCATCGCCGCTTCACTGGCAGCGCGATCAGGCAGGTCGTTGAAGTGGGTGACATCGATTCCCAGCACACGGAGCGGCAAACTGGTCGGATAGCGGCCGATCGCGGCGTCGTAGGTTTCCAACGCCGGTTCGTATTGCCCGGTCGCCAGTTGGCATCGAATCAGCAGTTCCGACCAGCGGCGATTCCAAATCCCCCGGTCGACTTCGGCCTTGGCGATTTCTTCCGCCTCGTCAATTTTCCCCGACAGAAACAACGCTTCGGCTTCGGAGTAATTGGCCGCCAACGCGGCATGGCACGGTAGAAGCAACACCAACAAGGCGAATGTGGCGGCCCGCAACCGGCCGGCGGCGATGATGGAGTGATGTTTCGGTTGCCCGCCTTGAGTCCGATCCGCCGTGATACTGGACACTTGGGTGATGTGTCGACAAACACGATGACTGTGACAACTCGGGACGGCGCGGTGCGGCAGCACAACGCGAAAGGCAGACGGTCGAAACACGGCGGTGGGCACCATTGGGCGGGTCGGTTCAATCGCACAACCTACGATTGTAGCGGAACGGACCAGGGCAAGGGTCGATCGAGACAGTTCGGGCGCGTTCCTATATCCGGCGCGTAGTCCGGCTGGTATCCTGTAGCGGTTCAGTAAGCGTGGCACCTTTTGATTGTGGGAACGGAATGGATAACTCGGTCGAGTCAGCAGGGAACGACGGGGCGGCGATGGGCGAGCTTTCGGCAGCCGACGCGGCACGTCTTAACGATGCCAAAAAACAGATCAGCCAGGAACTTGGCAAAGTCATTGTCGGACAGCAGGAAGTCATCGAAGAGATCATGATCGGGCTGTTCAGTCGCGGTCACGTTCTGCTCGAAGGCGTCCCCGGGCTGGCCAAAACGTTGATGATCAGCACACTGGCCCGAACGATGGACCTGGCGTTTTCTCGCGTCCAGTTCACCCCCGACCTGATGCCAGCCGACGTCACCGGAACGGAGATCATCGAAGAGGACCGTTCAACCGGGCACCGCGGGTTTCGGTTCATGGAAGGCCCGTTGTTCGCCAACATCATCCTGGCCGACGAAATCAACCGCACGCCGCCCAAGACCCAAGCGTCGCTGTTGGAAGCGATGCAGGAACGGCAGGTCACGGTCGGACGAACCCGCCACCCGCTGCCCAATCCGTTCTTTGTGCTGGCCACGCAAAACCCGATCGAACAGGAAGGCACCTACCCGTTGCCCGAAGCGCAACAGGACCGCTTCATGTTCAAGGTGTATGTCGAATACCCCTCATTTGACGAGGAGTTCGAAGTCGCGCGGCGAACCACCGGCATGGAAACCGGCGACGTCCAAGCGGTGCTCAACGCCGAAGAGATCATCCGTTTGCAAGACTTGGTGCGACGGGTTCCGGTCAGCGATCACGTGGTGCGTTACGCGTTATCGTTGGTCCGCCAAACCCGCGTCGGCGACGACGGCGTGCCGGATTTCGTCAACGACCTGGTCGGTTGGGGAGCCGGTCCGCGGGCGGTCCAGTTTCTGATCCTCGGCGGCAAGGCCCGGGCACTGTTGGAAGGTCGTTTTCATGTCTCGATCGACGACATCCAACAACTGGCCAAACCCGTCCTCCGTCACCGCATGGTGGTCAATTTTGCCGCCGAAAGTGACGGGGTGACCAGTGACAATGTGATCGATCGCATCGTAGCGGCGACACCGACGACCGAAGACGAGCTTTCGCGTGATGCCCGATTCCAAAAAATATTTGCGTCCTGAAGTCACGCAGCGAATCCGTCGAATGGAATTGACGGCGCGTCGTGTGGTCGAAGGATTCCTGTCGGGCATGCACCGCAGCCCCTACTTCGGCCAGTCGATCGAATTCCTGCAGCACCGCCAATACAACACCGGTGACGAGCTTCGTCATATCGATTGGAAGGTGTACGCGCGGCAGGATCGCTTGCACATCAAACAGTACGAAGAAGAAACGAACTTGCGGTTGACGCTGCTGGTCGATCGCAGCGCCAGCATGTCGTACGGCGAAGGCGAAACGAACAAGTTCGATTACTCCGCGTCCATCGCCGCGTCGCTGGCCTACTTGGCCCTGCGCCAGAAAGACGCCTGCGGAGTGATCACGTTCGACACCGAAGTCCGTGACATCGTGCCGGCCAAAAGCAATCAGCAACAACTGGCGCGAATCTTGTCGATGTTGGATCAGGTCGGGGCTGACGGCCGAACCGATTTGGTCCGCGTCGCTAAACAGGTCGGCCAGGCGATCCCCCGTCGTGGGCTGGTGCTGATCGTTTCAGACCTGTTGGGAATCGACTCGCTGGTCGAAGGGATGCGGGTGCTCCGTTCGCGGGGACACGACGTCGCCTTGTTCCACGTTTTGCATGACGACGAAATCGAATTCCCTTTCAACGGTGCGACGCGGTTCGAAGGGCTCGAAAGCGACGACATGCTCAATTGCAATCCCCGCGCGCTGCGACAGGGTTACGTCGAGGCGCTCGATCAATTCTTGAACGCAACACGTAAAGCGTGTGGTCGGCTTTCGATCGACTACATCCAAGTCCGAACCAGCGACCCACTGGATGCACTGCTGGCACGATTCCTGTCGCACCGCACCTCGCTTCCCAAGCTACGCCGGTAAGGAGGCCGCGAACCATGTTCTTGTATCCCGCTCTGCTGGCCGGCTTCGCCTTCGTCGCCGTTCCGTTGTTGGTCCATCTGATCAACATGCTGCGTCACCGTCGACGACGGTGGGCGGCGATGGATTTTTTGTTGGCCAGTTATCGAAAACAAAAAAAGTGGCTGCGGCTGCGGCAATTGTTGCTGCTGTTGACCCGCCTGGCCGTCGCCGCGGTGTTGGTCATGATGCTGTGCGGATGGACCGGCGGCCGTCAAATCCTGGGTGCCCTGGGTGGGCAAACGACGCACCACATCATCATCCTGGACGACAGCTATTCGATGGGAGACGTCAGCGGGGGCGGTGAAGCGACCTCTTATGATCGGGCCCTGCAGGCGTTACAGCAGTTGACGCAACGGCTGGTCAACGACGAGGGCAATCATCAAATCACGGTGATGCGTGCCAGCCGCGCCGCCCTGGCCGTCCAGGGTGGCAGCGATTCCGGCGACGTCGCCGCGGACCTGTCCAGCCAAACCGTCCTGGGCGACAGCAGTCTGATCGCACGCGTGATGGCGACCGCGGTGTCACCGATCCGAACCGATC
The DNA here is from genome assembly GCF_041595215.1 of Stieleria sp. Taxonomy (NCBI): domain Bacteria; kingdom Pseudomonadati; phylum Planctomycetota; class Planctomycetia; order Pirellulales; family Pirellulaceae; genus Stieleria; species Stieleria sp. The sequence continues at coordinate 3,228 of NZ_JBFHKV010000573.1, forward strand.
TGGTCCCGGCGCTGGACCTGGCCGGCGAATTGGCCGCCGCAACCTCGGCGGACAACCAGTACGTTTACATCGCCAGCGACTTTCGTGCCCGCGACTGGGGATCGACCGAGCGGCTGGCCGAAGCGATGCGCAAGTTTTCCAGCGACGATTTAAAGGTCCGCATGATCGACTGTGCCAATCGTCCCGAGCGAAATTTGGCCGTCACCGATCTCGCGCCCGTCCAAGACGTCTGGGTCGCCGGTGTTCCCGTCGTCGTCCGCGCGACGATCAAGAACTACAGCGGCCGCGAAGTCAAGAACGTCACGCTGGCCTGCCGCGTCATTCGTTATGGAAACGAGGTTCAATCGGTCGATCCGTCGCGCCGCGTCAGCGGTGTCGTCGATTCGTTGCCCGGGTTGGTCATCGAGTCGCTGGCCGCCGGTGCCGAAATCACCAAATCGTTTCAAGTCTTCATCGCCGAAACCGGGACCCATGCGATCGAAGTGGAACTGCCCTCGGATGCGTTGGCCGCCGACAACCAGCGAACCTGCACGCTGCCGCTGAGCGATGTCGAACGCGTGTTGGTGATCGATTCGGATGTCGACGAAGCCGGCGCGTACACTGTCGCTGCCGTGCTCGATCCCGGCAGCCAAGTTCGTATCGGTGCCCAGCCGGACATCAAACCGCCGGCGTTTCTGCGCAGCGCGACGATGGAGATGTTGGCACCTTACCGCGCGATCTATTTGATGGATTTGCCGCAGATCAACGAAACCACCGCGACGGCATTGCAGCAATACGTCGAAGCGGGCGGCGGGATCGCCTGGTTCCTCGGAGACGCCGTCGAGGCGAGCGACTACAACCGCATCTTGCTGACTCAGGATCGACGCCTGTTGCCCGCACCGCTGCAAACGATTGAAGCGTTGCCCGTCGGCGGGTCGACCCAAACGGGCGATGTTCTATTCGGCGACAACGACACCTTCCTGGATCCGCTACGCAGCGCCGGGGATGCTTCGCTGTCGATGATCGGCGTCGCCAAGGGCTGGACGCTTGCCGATGATGCAGACGCGACGGGAGAGCCCCGGCGGTATCGCAAGGTGTTGGTCCGCCGCGACGGCGTTCCCCTGGTCACCGAACACACCTCCGGCGCGGGAACCGTCGTCACCGTGCTCAGCAGCCTCGCCCCGGACTGGACCAACTGGCCCGGCGACCCGACGTTTGTACCGTTCATGTTGCTGTCCAACGCGCGGCTCTGGAGCGGCGCCAGCGCGTCAACGTCCCACTCAGTCACCGAACCGCTTCGCAAAACCCTTTCCACCCGATCCTATTTTCCGGAAATGAAATTGGTGACACCCGCCCAGTCCCCGCCCCGCGTGGTGATGGAAATCATCGGCACCGAAGCGGAAGCGGACACCGTCCGTGTGTCACTCGATCCGGTCGAACGCTTGATCGCCAGTGAATCCAACGTCGACGAACTGCTGCGTCCCGGGCTGTTCGAGTGGGGACTTTTGAAAGCCGATGGCGGCGGCGAGGTCATCCCGTCGGCCAGCACGATCGTCGGGGGTGAGGGTGACTTGGAACGCGCCGACGCCGCCGAGATTCGTCGCGCCCTGTTGCCGATCGACGTGCAATTTGTATCCAGCGAAGATTGGCGGCAACAGAATCAGTTTGCCGGCAGTTCCACCCTCGGGCTGATGCTGTTGGCGCTGCTCGGGTTGCTGTTGGCGGCCGAACAGGCATTGGCCTATTGGGCCAGCTATCACACTCGGGCAGCCGTTTCGACCGGCGGCACGCTGGCAGCGGACGATCCGCGTGGCGGTTCAAAGCGTCACGAATTTGGTTTGGCGGCGGGAGGGCGATCGGCGTGAACGAAACACTAGAACAGTCCACCGAGAGCAGCGTGGCGCTGGAGAGCACCGTTTATGAATTCGCCCGCGCCGCCTCGATCGAAGGCTGGTGGTGGTGGGCGTTGTTGTTGATCTCGACCGCGGTGGTGATTTTTGGCTGCGCGCGGTTTTACCGGCGCGACACCGCGGAACTCTCCCGTTCGGTCAGCATCACTCTGATCTTTTTGCGGCTGGCGATGATCGTCGCCCTGCTGTTTTTCTTCTTTGACCTGCAACGCCGCACTCAACGAGAGATCCTGCGACCGAGCGA
>NZ_JBFHKV010000574.1:0-5354 GCF_041595215.1 Stieleria sp.
ACGAGTCCTTGCCAAGATGCCGACTACAGAGGACTCGTCGCCTCGTCCACTACCCGAAGCCTCGTCCAATACCCGAAGCCTCGTCCACTACCCAAAAATTGAGTTGCGGTAGACTTCTAGTATGCCTTGGCAAAGATCGCCTGTTTCTCCGCCGGCTTTCCGGTCGCGAAGCACGTCCCCGGTGTGTCGTTGTTTTCACTCGGCACGCAACGGATCGTCACCTTCAGTTCTTTCAGCAGCTCGTCAATACTCGCTTCATCGGCGAAATGACACATCGCGAATCCACCGTGGATCTCGGGATTGTCCGCATTCTTGGGTGTGAAGAAATCACGGAAATCGGCTTCGTTGGTGATCGTGACCGTGTTTTCGATTCGCAGTTGATCGGCTCGATCGTAGAGCGATTGCTGGATCTCGCCGAGCAGTGTTCCGATGGTCGCAACCAATTCGTTGCGGTCCATGCCGACGCTCTTGGGCTGGTCGCGTCGTCCCATGAAGACCGAGTTCTTTTCCATGTCTTTGGGGCCGACTTCCAAACGGATCGGGACGCCGCGTTTGACGTGATGCCATTTCTTTTCACCGCCACGCATGTCGCGGTCATCGATTTCGACGCGAACGGGAGCTCCGTTGTAGGTCTGATCGCGGAGGGCGTCGCGTAAGGCGTGGATGTATTCCATCACGGCGCTGCGCGAGTCGTCTTTGTAGATCGGCAGAATCACGACGTGGATCGGCGCCAATTTTGGCGGCAAGACGAAACCGTCGTCGTCGCTGTGCGTCATGATCAGGGCGCCGACCAGGCGTGTCGAAACACCCCACGACGTCGTCCAAGCATATTCGCGCGATCCCGATTCGCTTTGAAACACGATCTCTTGCGCCTTGGAGAAGTTTTGGCCGAGGAAGTGGCTGGTACCGGCTTGCAGCGCCTTGCGGTCTTGCATCATCGCTTCGATCGAAAGCGTTTCGATGGCACCGGGGAAACGCTCGCCGGCGGTTTTGGCGCCGATCGTGACCGGCATCGCCATCCAGTTGCGTGCAAAGTCGGCATAGACGTTGATCATCCGCTCGGTTTCTTCGATCGCCTCGGTGTCGGTGGCATGGACCGTGTGTCCCTCTTGCCAGAGAAACTCGGCGGTTCGCAGAAACATCCGCGTTCGCATTTCCCAGCGGACGACGTTGGCCCATTGGTTGATCAAGATCGGCAGGTCACGATAGCTTTGGACCCATTTGGCGTACGTCGCCCCGATGATCGTTTCGCTGGTCGGCCGGACGATCAACGGTTCTTCCAGCTGGCCGGCCGGTCGTAATCCGCCCTCGGGATCGGGTTCCAAGCGATGGTGCGTGACGACGGCGCATTCTTTGGCAAACCCTTCGACGTGCTCGGCTTCCTTCTCCAGAAAGCTCATCGGAATGAACAACGGGAAGTAGGCGTTCTGGTGCCCGGTCGCTTTGAACATGTCGTCCAAGGCGCGTTGCATGTTTTCCCAGAGCTGGTAGCCCCAGGGTTTGATCACCATGCAACCGCGAACCGGGGAGTTTTCCGCCAGGTCGGCTGCTTTGATGACTTGTTGGTACCACTCCGGGTAATCGTCGGCGCGGGTGGGAGAGATCGCGGTCTTGGGGGCTTTGGCCATATCAAATCAGCATTGTCAGAGAACGAGAAAGATTCCTTCACTCAGTTAATCGGTCAATCGACTGAGGTCCTCAATTTCTTCCTTGGTGAATTTACGGTCCAACCGGGCGCCCAATTGCGCGACGACGCGGGCGGCGGCGTGCGACGCCAAGTGCCCCGCGGTCCGCCAATCCAAACCGTTGGTGATCCCGTACAACATCGCACCGGCGTACATGTCGCCGGCACCGGTGGTGTCGATCGCGTCGACCTTCACCCCTTCGATCGGGAACTCTTCGCCGCCGTGCATCACGATCGACCCTTTGCCGCCCAACGTCAGCGCCACGTTTTCGCAGTGTTCGTGAATCTTGACGGCGCACTTCAGCGCGTCGGTTTCTCCGGTCAGCGACTTGGCTTCCTCTTCGTTGCAGAAGAACAAGTCGACCGGGCCGGTGATCAGCTCCCAGATCTCATCGCGGATCAAGTTGACCAGGAACGGGTCAGAGGCCGTGAAGGCGACTTTGACGTCATGCTTTTTGGCCAATTCGAACGCCTTGTAAGCGGCCGCTTTGGTGGTTTCGCCGGTCAACAGATAGCCTTCGACGTAGACGTATTTGGAACTGGCGATCTTGTGCTCGTCGATGTCGTCCGGGCACAGGCTGGTCGAGGCGGCCAGATTGGTCAGCATCGTGCGCTGAGCGTCTTCGGTGATCAGCACCGCGCAGGTTCCCGTCGGTTGGTCCGCCGGCGTGACTTGGATCGACACGCCCAGGTCGCTCATGTCTTTCAAGAAGAAGTCGCCGATCGCGTCGCTGCCGACCTTGCCGATGTAGCCCGCCGCCCCACCAAATTCGGCCAGGGCGACAATTGTGTTGGCCGCCGATCCTCCGGCACAGCGATTCAGGGGGCGTCCATCGAGACGGCTGAGCACGCCGGATTGTTGTTCGTCGTCGACAAGCGTCATGATGCCCTTGTCGAGTGATAGCTCGCGCAGCAGGGCATCGTCGACGCGAGCCTGAATGTCAACGAGCGCGTTCCCTACACCAAAAACGTCATACAAAGCCATCGGGAGGCCTCTGGGAGAAAATAACGGTCAAACCGGGATGACCGATAGCGTAGTGCAGAGGCGTGATTTCGGGAAGTTGACCCGCACCCAATCTCAACCGCGAGCGTTCCCCGCGGATCGTCAACGCTACTCGTGATTGCCCCGAAGGTTTCCCGGGTGATTGCCCGAGCCCCGATCCATGCCCGCGGGGAGCGCCGTCGGCTTGTCCCCTGGCTCTTTCCGGGACCTCACTGAGATGGCATTCCAAGGCCGATGCCTTGGAACGAGGGGCCACGATTGCATCAGCGGATGCGTTTGAGGACCACGTCGAGGGTCTTGCGGAGTGCGGCGCCGCTGGCCCGCATGCCCTGGACCTCTTTCGGCCACAGATCGATTTCCATCCGATCGACGACGCCGGTTCGGCCGACGACCGTGGGGACCGAAAGCGCAACATCGCGAACGCCGAAACAGCCGCGCTGGACACTGCTGACCGGAAGCACACGGCGTTGATCCAGAATCACGGCGTCGATCACATCACGAATCGCGATGCCGACCGCAAAGCCGGCTCCGCCCTTGCGTTTGATCACTTCGGCACCGCTGCCACGCGTCCGTGTGAACAGTTGCGTCGCCAGCGTCGGCGACCAACCGGGGTACTTGTCCAACGGCAATCCCGCGATCGTCGCACTGCTCCAAACCGGCACCATCGACTCGCCGTGTTCGCCCAAGATCAAGGCGCGGGTTTGGGTCGGCGGTGCTTTGAGCTGCTCGGCAATCAACGCACAGAATCGAATCGTGTCGAGTTGGGTGCCCAAACCGATGACCTGGTTTTCGGGCAGCCCCAGTTTCTGCGCGGCGACGTAGGTCAAGATGTCGACCGGGTTGCTGACAACCAACACAATCGCCGTCGGTTTCGGGCCGGCCGCTTTGACGTCGTTGAGAATCTGGACGAACAGATCGGTGTTGCGATTGATCAAATCCAACCGTGACTCGTCCGGCTTGCGGCGCAGTCCGGCGGTGATGCAGATCACATCGCTGCTGGGGATGTGTTCGTAACCGCCGCCGACGATCGTCTGGTCGGCGACACTCGGTCCGCCATGCTGCAAGTCGAGGGCTTGGCCGACGGCCAGTTCCTGGTTCACGTCCAGCAGCGCGATTTCACGGGCCAGACCGCCACACTGCAGAGCATACGCGGCACAAGAACCGACTAATCCGCCGCCGCCGATGATTGAAACTTTCATGATGTTTGATTGATGAGGGGATGATTTGTTTTGGATCGTCGCCAGGAAGCAGAGGGATCGGCTTCCAGCCTGCCGAGAGGATGCAGCGGTACCTAGGCCTTCATTTGCCGCATGACTTCGTCAGTGATCAGCTTGACGAGTTGCTCTTCGTTGATGCCGGCCGGCATCGCTTGTCCGTTGCCGGAGCTGGCCGGTTTGGCCGGCATCGCCGGTGGCGGAGTGAACGCACGACGTTCGACACCCGACTCTTTCCACGAGTCACGGAAGATGTCGTTGGCACAGATGTCGCAATCCTCGTACTCCTTGGTGTTCCGCGGGTCCTTGTATCCCCATTGGTCCTTCAGATCCAACAGCTCTTTCGATTTCTGTTGATCCAAATACGACACGTTGCCGAGTTGTTTGGCCAGCATCAGCATTCGGCAGTACGAGTCCAGGATCTCCGTCCACCAGTACGCCTGCTCGACAGTTTCGCCATAGCTGACCGTTCCGTGGTTGGCCAGAATCATGACGTTGGTCTTGGCGACGAACGGAATAATCGTGTCGGCAAACGCCTGGCCACCGGGCGTTTCATACTTTGTGATCGGCACATCGCCCAAGAACACTTCGACTTCGGGCAAGATGCACTGCGGGATCGGCTCGCGTGCGATGGCAAAAGCGGTCGCGTGCGGCGGGTGGCAGTGGACGACACTGCGAATGTCTTCACGTTGTTTGTAGATTTCCAGGTGCAACAACGCTTCACTGGATCGTTTCTTGCGACCGGCGATCTGCTTGCCCGTCATGTCGACGGTGGAAATGTCTTCGGGCGTCAAAAACCCTTTGCAGTGCAACGTCGGCGTGCACAAGACTTCGTTGTCGCTGATCCGCACGGTGATGTTGCCGTCGTTGGCAGCGGCGAACTGGCGGTTGTAGATGCGACGGCCGATGTCGCACATGTCCTGTTTGATCTTGTGGATATTTTGCATGGGATTCTCGAGTGACAGTGGAACGTGTGTGGTGTGGTGTGTTGGTCGAAACGTTTGAGTGAAACGGGCTACAATTCAACCTCGTCCAGCAAGGCGACGATCGAAGCATCCAAGGGTTTGACGTCTGGTTTGAATGGCTGGGCGGCCTCGGGGCCTTCGGCTAGGGCGACCAGGTCGCCCAGTCCGGTGCTGCACAAGTCCCAGGCCACGATCGTGTCCCCACCGAGCGGTTCGGTGTCGACTCGGTCGATCGAATCCACGACCTCGACCAGACGCAGCTTGGCGTTGGCCATCGCGGGATGCGACTTGGAAAGTGTGATCGAGCCGATGGTGCGAGCGAGTTTCATCGGGAACCTCCGGAAGTTTGCGGCAGCGCCGAGGAGCCCGTTGCTGAACAACGTGCGATACGAGCGGCCACGTTGACCGCCGCAACCAGATTCAGTTTCTGGCGATCCAAAACCCAAACATTGGGCGAAAGTTCGGCGGCGAATCGTTCGACGTCCGAC
>NZ_JBFHKV010000575.1:0-5352 GCF_041595215.1 Stieleria sp.
CACGACGACGTGCGGACCTGGCCGCAGCCCGATACCGAACGGGTCGATGTCATCGCGGGAGGGTTCCCCTGCCAAGACATCAGCTATGCCGGAAAAGGGGCAGGACTCGCGGGAGAGCGGTCGGGACTGTTCTTCGAGCTTGCCCAAATCGTTCGCGAGATGGGACCAAGAATCGTTGTCCTGGAGAACGTCGCAGCGTTGCTTACTAGAGGAATGGGAGAGGTTCTCGGGACGCTGGCCTCGCTCGGGCTTGATGCGGAGTGGACTCAGCTACAAGCGTTCGACATGGGCGCGCCACATGCCAGAAAGCGAGTTTTCATTGTGGCCTACCGCAAAAGCGACGGAGATACCGACGGGGGTAAACGCACAAGGCGGGCTGTCCTTGACATCAACCGCAAGACTTTGGGGGACGCCGACTGCTTGTGCATGGAAGGGCAGCGGCCCGATCGGCAGCAAATCATGGAAGCACGACATTTTGAATGGAAACCTGAAAGCACAGGTCATGGAAGAGGCTACTGGGCAACTGAACCCGACGTGGGTCGAGTGGCTAATGGGGTTCCCGCTCGGGTGGACCGACTTAGAGGACTCGGCAACGCAGTCGTGCCACAGGTCGCAGAGTACATCGGACGACGAATCGTAGAGGCGTATCAATGAGCAAAGCAAGAGCCAAGATCCGCAAGATCATCGACGACAGCGGCGGCGGTTGTGCGAGCAAGTGCGACAGTGCGGCGATTACGAAACTGGCGAAGTTGTATGACCGTGGCGACGTGACGGTCATGGACCTGGTGGCGGTGAGCGGGAAGGCGTTGTGTGATCGGGTGAAGCAAAGGGTGCGAACAATGAAGAGGGAAAGCAAGTGATCTATCTAGGAGTGGACCCAGGGGCGAGCGGTGCGATTGTGGCGATCAACGGCAACGAGATCACGCACGCACGAAACGACTGGACCGAAAGGGACATCAGCGACTGGCTGATTCAGTTCGAGCCGGACAACGAGGACCGGTGTTTCGCGACGCTGGAACAAGTCCACTCGATGCCGAAACAGGGCGTTGCGTCATCGTTCAAATTCGGAATGTCTTACGGGTTCCTGCGTGGGCTTCTCGTCGCCCACCAGATCGCGTTCGAAACCGTCACGCCTGCCAAGTGGCAGCAGGTGATGAGGTGCCGCAGCAAGGGCGACAAGAACGTCACGAAGGCGAGGGCGCAGGAGTTGTTCCCGGCGCACAAGTGGACACACCGGACGGCAGACGCGGTGTTGCTGGCGGAGTATGGGCGGCGAACGATGGCGGAGCGTGTGATGCACGAACGTCTCGACGATGAGCGGCGGAGGGTGGTTCAGTGATGCAGAAAAAAACTTTCCCGGCAGCGAAAAAAGAGGGTCCGCAATCGGGAGAAACAGGCTACAACCGGACTCGCAACCACATCCTGACATTATCAACCAACATCCTGGCACGCAGCCTTGTTATCATACTTGGCGTCGCGCCCGTGCATCTTTTATGCCGCCGTTGGTTGGTGTCGGAGGTGGTTGCACACGGGCGCGACTCTTTTGATTGTCGCCCCTATTCAAGTGGATTGAATGGAGTGTGCGACGATGGCAGGTGATTGGATCAAGATCGAGAACACGACACCGGACAAGCCGGAAGTCTTCCGCATGGCGGAGAGGCTTGAGATCGATCCCGATGCCGTCACCGGCAAGCTCGTCCGTATCTGGATCTGGGCAGACCAACAGACCGTCGATGGTAACGCTGGCTGCGTTACACGTTTGTTACTAGATCGTCTCGCTGGCGTTTCAGGGTTCGCAGATGCGATGTCTGACTGCGGTTGGTTGCAAGAAGAGAATGGTGAACTACTGCTACCCAACTTCGAGCGACACAACGGAAAGACCGCTAAAACACGGGCTTTAACGCGAAAGCGGGTAGAGTCACACCGCAAGAACTGTAACGCCGACACCGTTACACCTGCGTTACCAGAGAAGAGTATAGAGAAGAGTATAGAGAGGGGCGCGCCCGCGAAACCTAAAGCGAAGAAAGCACGCCCGACCCTGGAAGAGGTCCAGACGTACTGCGCCGAGCGAAAGAACTCGATCGACCCCGTGCGGTTCATGAACCACTACGACACGAACGGGTGGGTCCAGGGCAAGGGCAAGCCGATCAAGGACTGGAAAGCCGCGGTGCGGACGTGGGAGTCCAACGGATTCTCGGCAGGTGCCAAGCATGAGCCCCCGAAAACGGATCTTGCGGCCAGAGCTCGGAAGCAGCGAGCCGAACGCGAAGCCAAGCGAAAGGCAGAGCGGGAGGGCGTGGCATGACCAAGCAGATGGCAACGCTCGCCAACGAGCTCGAAAGATCACTTTTCGCCGCGGTCGTGATTGACCCCTCGGTTCTGCCGCGGGTGTGCGAGATCACCACCGGGTCCGAATTTCTCGACATGACGCTGGGTCAGGCGTTCGACCTGGTGGCTGATCGGTTCGCCGCGCGGCTGCCGGTGAACGACATCACGGTCCTGGTTCCAGAGTTCCGAAAGGCCGGCATCCTTGACGAGCTCGGCGGGATCCGTGGATTGGCTAACCTGATCCGAACGGTGCCAACGTCATCGAGTGCCGTCTACCACGCCGAAGAAGTCAACCGGCTGCACCTGCTGCGAAACCTCAAAGCGATCGCGGAAGAGCTTTCACAGGCGGCTGACGATCCGGCAGCGGCACCGTCGGACCTGATCGCACGGGTTGACGCCAAGACGCTCGGGGTAGCCGCGAAAGGGCGTGACGACGTTGTGTCGCTGTCTCAGATGATGAACAACCTCGCGGACCAACTGGACAACGACCGGGCCAACGGGACGATTGCGGGAATCTCCACCGGGTTCGTGTCGGTTGACGAGAGCACGGGCGGGCTATTCCGCGGCGACTCGATCGTGCTGGCGGCCAGAACGTCGATCGGCAAAACGGCGATGGGGATGCAGATTGCGATGAACTCGGCCGCGGAGGGCAAGACGGTCCTGGTGCTGAGTTTGGAAATGAAGGAGTTGCAGCTTGCCCAGCGGATCGCCGCGGGGCAGATCGGCGTTTCGTTGATCGACCAGCGAACCGGGAACCACACCCAGCACGATTCGCAGCGGATCCGAGACTATGCCGCGCAGCATACCGATACGAAGCTGATGGTGAAGCCGGCACGGAAGGCGACGGTTGCCCAGATCGGGGGCTATGCCCGATCGGTCAAGGCGACGATGGGCCTGGACCTGCTGGTGATTGATTACATGCAACTGATCACGCCGCGGGATCGACGGTCAACGCGGACTGAGCAGGTGACGGAAATCAGCAACGAGATCAAGACGCTGGCGATCGAAGTGGACATCCCAATTCTGTCGCTCGCACAACTCAACCGGCAAGGCGAGGGCGAAGCTCCCAAGCTGTCGCACCTGCGGGAATCGGGGGCGATCGAGCAAGACGCGGACGGGGTTTGGTTCCTCCATCGCGACCGCGACGGAAGTGATACCCAGTTCATCGTCGAGAAGAACCGGCAAGGCCCCCGCGGTGTGATTGAGATGCAGTTTGAACCCGACCGGTGCGAGTTCCGAGAGCTCACGATTCAGGAGCACCCGAACTTCCACAGTGATTTACCGGAGTACGTCTAGGGATGGCAAAGATCGAAGCAGTGCCCACGGAATACAAGGGCGTCAAATACAAGTCGAAGTCGGAGGCGATGTTCGCCAAGTACCTGGAAGCCGGGCCAGCGTCCAAGCCAGGCGGTGGGTTCACCTATGAACCGAAGGAGTTGATCGTCGGAAACTACGCGCCGGACTTCGTGGTGTGGTGGTTGATCGACGACGAAGTGTCGTTCCAGCGTCAGATGTTCCAGGTCATTGAATACAAGCCCAAGAAGCCAACGAACGCATACACAAGCCGGTTCATGGAGCGGGCGTCAGTGATGCGACCGCGGCTAAATGAAATGGGGGTTGCTCGTCCGGTGTTCGGCATTTTTCACGGGAGCGTGTGGAACAAGACGAGCGGGATCATCCAGGTCGATCCGGTGCGACTGACGACACACGACACGGGCATTGATTGGATTAAGAACGCGCGGCAGTTGATGCAGGACGAGCGGTACGACCTTGTGGCAGAGGCTGGATAAATGACCCGCTACATCATCCCCGCCGGCACCCGCTGCAAGATCGCCCCAAACGACGACAACCGGCCCTACACCCCGCACGAAACCACACAGGACGGCGAGGGCGAGTTATGGCCGGAGGCGAGCGACGAAAGCGTGCTGGTGATCGCTACTGACAAATGGGTTTATCGAGTTCCTAAGAGCAAAGTGAGGATTGAAGAGTGAGTGACAAGAAAACATTTGCGGACCATTACTGGGAGCGTGCTTGTGGGCATGTGAAGCTGTCCGATCCGGTCAACCCGCTGAAAGAGTTTGCCCAGTTTGTGGCGGACAGGTTGTATGACGCTGGCGTCAGGGACGACGGGAGCAGAGAGCTGGCCGATGTGTTGCGAGAGGCACGCCGGATTCGTGATGGGGGGGCGAAGCAATGAGCAGCCCAGTCTACGAAACCCGAACCATCAAGGTCGCAGTCACCCCACTCGGCGGCGCAATCTTCGACGAACGCACTACGATTGTCGAAATCGAGGATGAGGGCGGCGGCGAGTTCGTTTGCGTGAGCCAGTGCAACAGCCGAGCGGAGGGCGGTCGTCTGTCGTTTGAGGCTGACGACTGGCCAGCGGTTCGGGCTGCGGTCCAAGTGATGCTGGATCAGTGCAAAGAGGCGAAGCAATGAGCGACACCGACAACTACAAGCCCGGCGACAAACTGGCGTTTAACGTCTATGGGCAATGGGAAATACACACGGTTGACCGCGTGACTCCCTCTGGCCGCATCATTTGCGGGCACCGCACGCTGAACCCAGACCTATCCATTCGTGGTCGCAGAGGCTTCGGAGGGCCGTTTGTGGCGTATCCCGTGACGCCGAAAATCGAGCGTGAGGCGTGGAGGCAAAAGGTCGTCATGCACGCTGACCGATTCAATTTCGCATCGCTCAGCGACGGTGCGTTGTGGCTGGTCGAGCAGGCAATGGCAGGGGCGAAGCAATGACCCACGGCCCCCAAAAGCAGCCCGCCAGTCTTGCGAGATTGGCGGCACAGCAGAAGCAGGTAGCGGCAGCAATGACCCCAACCCGCCACCAACGCCGCCGAACCAAGGGCTACCGAATGCCGCCGGGCGTGGTCTATGTCGGCAGGCCGGGGAAGTGGGGAAACCCTTTTAACGATGCCCACACGTTCCGCATCACACTCCGATGGCTAATAAACCACCCCGGCAGGGTCGACCTGCTCGGAGCGAGCAAGGAGCAAGTGGGCCACATGCG
>NZ_JBFHKV010000576.1:0-5348 GCF_041595215.1 Stieleria sp.
ATCGCAAAGACACAGCAACGTGGCGGACGTTGCCGCGGACGAAGACCGTCCGTCGGCAAAGGCCTTACTCAGATTGCGCTGGATTTGATCACTCTTGTCAATCAACTTCGCTATCGACTGCAATCGCTCCCACGGCCAGCGATACGACATCAATGTTTGTACATCCGCCACATCGGACGAACGCAAACGCCCGACAAAACGCTCATTCGTGAACGCCATTGCGACATCGGCTTGGCTGAGAATCTGGCCAACCGACGCGGGTAAGACATCGGCCAGCGGAAACATCCCGAATGCCTCGGCCGAGTGCATCAACATCATGTCCGCAAGTGCTCGGGAGCGAACCTGATCGCCGATCCTGCGGTGGACTTCGTCGACGACGATCGACTCGATCTCACAAACGTCCGGATCGGCCGCCATCCGGTCCAGAATCAATCGCCAAACCGCGGGCGACCCTGATGCGTATCGCAGATTCGCATCGTTCAGTCGGCTCATCACGCTGCGACATCGGTCGGGGTGCACAGCCAACAGATACTCGATGAAATCGTCCCGCGACCATGCACAGAGCCTCAAGACCAGATCACAGACAATCAGCTTGCTCGTCACCACAGTGACCACTGCATCGCCCAACTCGAACGGTTGCGATTCATCATCCAGATGCAACCGGTCCGCTGCCATTGGTTCGGGAAACGCCGCGGCGAGATGCTTCAATGCCCCCGTCCTTCCTTCACCCTCCAGTCGGACGCGAATCGGTTTTCCGCGTCCCAACAATCCTTCGATCTGATCGACCAACGGCGTGACGTCTCCGCTGATGGGCGACACCACACGCGGGGCGACGGGCGAGAGGACGGGCTGGATCATGGCACCTCCGGAGGACCAGTCATTGTCCGGACTCGGTTCCATCAGAGCAAGGATTTTGCGGTGCCAACGGCAATTTTTCTTCTCACAAGTCCGATCGAAATTGGCAACGACCGTCTCTCGGTGTGTTGACACGGCGGGAAGCCGCTCCAGGATCGTAGCCGCAGCCGGCATTCAAACCGAAACAATCCGGCAAGGTTGAGCACACGGCCCCGCCGATGGTTTACAGTACCTAGTTCCACCTCTGCTCGGTTTTCAATTCTGCGCGATTCATGATGATCTCATCGACTCCAACGAATAACGCGGCGTCCGTGATCCGCGTCAAAGCGATTGACCACGTGACGATCGTCGTGGATGACCTGTCACGCAGTCGCGATTTCTATCGAGACCTACTCGGGATGGTGGAAGTCGATCGGCCGGACTTCGGGTTTCCGGGGCACTGGCTGCAAGCCGGCGCCACCCAAGTCCATCTGATCGAAACCATGGAAGGCAGCTCCGATCCCGGTGGAGGCCTGGATCCCGATCAAGTCGCCTCCGGATTGACGCATCACTTTGCGTTCGAAGTCGACGACGCAGAGTTGGCACACCAAATCCTTCTCTCAGCCGGCGTGCGGATCCAAGGCGGTCCGCGAAAGCGTCCCGATGGATGCATGCAACTCTGGTTCTACGATCCCGACGGGCATTGTGTCGAGGTTTTCGATCGCACCGGCTCGACGCCCGATTCGAGGTCACAGCGATGAACGATGAAACGCTTCCCCGATCAACGGCGCGCGAATTGACCTTCCGCAACGGTTCGGCGATCGGTATCAGCAATCGCTGGGAAAACGGCCAGTACTGTTCGATCCTCACGCGTCGAGGCATCGTCGGATGTGGCATCTACGACATGGTGACGCCCGCCGAGTTCAATCAAGCCATCGCCATCGCCAAGGGCACCCCGAGCGATCCCCTGGTCGAACCCGAAGACTTGTTCGATGCAAGAATCGTGGACGCGACGCCCCAAGCCAAAGCGCTCGGAATTGAAATCGGAATGACCGGCCGCCAGGCGGTCGAAAAAATGCTCGCCGCGGAGTGAACGTGGGGTCAAGTCTCGTGCTTGCCGCAGCAGTGGACGCAAGCTGGAAGCGTACGCCACTGTGCGAGCTGGAAACTGGACGCAAGCTGGAAGCGTACGCCACTTGGGATCAACGCTGCAGCACCTGGTCGAACAGTTGGTAGGCCCGTTGCCGGATTGCGATCGGGAAGTCGTGGTCACAATCAGGATGCTCGACGCGGAGCCGATCGGGATGGCCCAGCAACGTGTAGACCGCGCCGGCCGCTTTGGCGATTCGGTCCACGCTGGCGGCCTGAAAGTTGCCGTCATGCAGTGGAGCGGAGATCAAAACGTGTCGGGGAGCGAGTGCACCGATCATCTCATGGAAGTCGAAGGGGATCTGTTCCAGCCGACCACGATAATCGGCCAGTCGAGGCATGTAGCGGGTTTGACACCAACCCTGTTCGGGCAACCAACGCGCCTCATCGCCGCCGTAATAATCAAGGTACGAATCCAGACCGCAGCTTGAAACGATCACTTTGATGCGGTCGTCGAACACGGCGGTGTAGACAGCGTTGTGTCCGCCGAGTGAATGACCGATGCAACCGAATCCGCGGGCATCGACAAACGGCAGCGATTCCAACAAGTCCAATCCACGCAGGTTGTCCCAGACCGCCTTCAACGTTCCGCTTTGCCACCCCAGCGATTGGAGATCGGGTTGGTAGTTGGCCAGCAACGGATAGCTCGGCGCTAGCGTCACATACCCCCGCTCGGCCAACTCACTGGCATACTGGCGATTCGGTCTGGCGTCGCTGTCGATGACGACGCGGTGTCCGATCTGGTTGTCGGTCGGGTGCAAGCACAAGACGGCGGACGTTTTGCCGGCCGAGTTCTTGCGAACCGAGTCGGGAATCAACAGGTAGGCGGGGACCCGCGAGCCGGGCTCGGACTGGTAGGTGATCAGTTGCTCCAGGTATCCCGGCCGCTGGACCGCTGAGACGACTTGCATGTCCAGCGCGCAGCGTTTCTCCGCACCCGGCAGTCGCCCCATCACCGATTGCATCCCCTCCACGATCGCTCGCCGCCGCTTGGACCAGTCGTCTGGGGTTTGGACGGGAACCGGATTGCCGTGCGGATCGCGAAACAGCAACAAGTCCTCACGCGGCAACCTGGCTTGGCCTGCGTCGACCACCAGCGTGACGTCCATTGGCCGCCCCACGTTCGATGCCGACGCCTGCCTTGCGTCAGAAACTTGAGACCGAGACAACGTCCGCTCGCCGACGATCCGCCGTATCGAAGTCGGATCAACGAGGGTGTAGCTCAACCCGAATAGCAGCAAGCAGAGAAAGACGGTCGGCGGTTGCGTCGCTGCCGTCGCCAGACGCCGGACCGTCCACGCTTTGGCGGGCGTCGTAAGGTTTGTTGTCCGCTCGCTCATGTCAAACTCTCCCGGGTGCGCGCTAACGGTTTGTCGATCAATGCGATGTTCCAGAGTCAACCTCCACGAGGAGGCCGCCCGGACGCTGGCGCGAACCGGCTGATGTCAGTTGATGATCAGCCGTTTGGCGCGAGCCTACGGGCCCTACGCTGGTCAATACCTTGTCGAATTATCGGTATTGGGCTGAAACCGACAAATCGCTACGCCCAGGTGACCTTGGTCGTGATGTCTTCTCGTGCACTCGACGGCCAATCGCAGCTCGGATACCCCAAGTAGAATAACCCCAAGGCTCGGTCGTTGGGGGCCAGTCCGATGTAGTCGCGCATTTCATCGCTCATCGCAGCGACATTGGTCGACCAGAAACCGCCCACACCATGGGCGGTCGCGGTCAGGTGCATGTTCTGCACCGCGCAAGCGACGGCCATGATCTCGTCCAACTCGGTGATCTTCCCGCTCTCCTGCCGTTTCATGCCGACCGCGATCACGGCCCCGGCAAGCGTGGGGTTCACACAGAACTTGTCATACTTGGCCTGCTTGAAGGACTCCGGCGGCGTGATCGCCTTGTAGGTCGCGGCGAGGAAATTGGCCAATTCGTGTCGCGATTGCCCCTGGTAGACCTTGAACCGCCACGGCTGCGTCATGCCGTGCGTCGGGGCCCAGTTCGCGTTGTGCAATATCTCTTCGATGATGTCACGGTCGACCGGTCGATCAGACATCTGCCCCGGCTTGACCGTACGCCGGTTGCGAATCACTTCGGTAATCAAGGTGGGATCCATGCGGACTCATTCGGAAGCGTTTGGAGGGAGGTCTTGCGGCGATTCGTTCTGACTGGCTTTCAGCTTTTCCGCTTTGCTTAGCTTTTCCGCCTTGCTCAGCTTTTCCGCTTTGCGTTGGGCACGCTTGGCGACATGGGCCGCCGCGATCTCTTCGATCGACATCACGACATCCGGACGTTCCTTGCCGAATTGCTTTTCATACTGGTTTTCGATGAATTGCGGCAGCGGCACCTTCCAAGGCTGGTCCGTGGTGTCGGCGTAAACGCCAAAACGCTTGGGACTGAGCCCCAATTCACGAGCCATTTGAATGTGGGCGTTGGACAATCGGAACTTCTTGCGGGCATCGATCCAAGGCAAGAACTTGTGGGGGATGCGTTGTTTTTTGGCCATGCAGACTTCGAGTGCGATCGTGCCGGTGACAGACCGTTTCGCCGAGATAGGGGGGGACGACGCCGCGAGGGGCGCCGTTGTGGTATCGATCCAGTGGTAATCGATACAGTGGCGATCTATCGTGACGAAAATCGGTCCCCAGCGGAAGCGTCCGCAGCGAAGAAAACGAAACAGGGCGGAAAAGACCGGTCAGCCTTTTCCGCCCCTGGTGGCAACGCTGTGAAGCATTTTTTAGCGGTAGGGCGCGAGCCCTCCTGTTTTTCGGGACCGATGAGGGGCCGGAGGGCTTGCGCCCTGCCGCTAACACCTCGTCAAACGCAGGGAATAAATGCTTCAAGCGGTGCCCTCGTGGCTCAATCGTGCGATGCACTGCGACTACCAGCGATGCACTGCGACTACCAGCGAAGCACTGCGACTACCAGCGAATCGTGAAGCGTGAGCTTCCGCCGCCGATCGTGATGCCGCGACCGTATCCGTAACCGTAGCCGCTCGAACGCGAGCGATGGTCGTCCCAGGGCCTGGCCGGTGGGGCGGAGAAAACGGGCGGACGCGAAACCAACTCGCGGGAGTAGTGACAATCAGGCGTTCGCAGCGAACGGAGATCGTCTTGCAGGTGATGAATGTCGTCTTCGATCGCATGCAGCAATTGCTTCACATGCGAGGTTTCACCGTGAATGTGGCCATGACCGTGATAGGCCCGACGCTCCGCACGGTCGAACACCGATTCCAAATGATGGAACTTCGCATCCAGCTCCCGCAAATCCGACTCCAGGTGCGCCAGACTTCCATGGTCATGGGCGACGTCGTGCATATGATCAGCCAATCGACGCATGTCACGCGCGTCCTCGACCAGATGCCG
>NZ_JBFHKV010000577.1:0-5337 GCF_041595215.1 Stieleria sp.
ACGCTTCCAACGGACGCCCCACTTCGGTCAACACTCGTGAGAGTTCGTCGACCGCAGCAGGCTCCATGCCGGCACCGGAAAACAGTTGGCGGGTGATCGTCATCATCCGATCGATCAACACGCCGCGGGCGCGAAACCGCTCGGCTTCCACCCCGTGTCCGCCGGCCGATAACGCCTGTCGGATCCGGTCGGTCGCCGCCAGATCACCCGGTTCCCGCAACACCGCCTCGGCAAACTGCCCGACCGCCAGATCGAACTCGCGCTGCCGCATCGCCCAGCCTCCCAGCGCCATCCAATAACCCGGATAACGCTGCGACCCCGGTTCCACCCTCCCCAGCCAATCTTTAAACGCGTCAAACCGCTGTGATTCGATCAACAACTGGCCATAAAACGCCATCGCCGCGGGATTCCGTCGGGCAACCAATCGGCTCGTTTCCAACAACTGCGAGGCCGCTTTCACATCGCCTTCGCCGTACATCGCACGTGCGACGTTGAGCTCTCCTAACAATCGATTCTGTTCCACGTTTTCCACGCTCGGCTTCTCGGTCAAACCGACAAACGATCGGGCGGGAAACATCAAACCGCGCAGTTCGTCCGCGTTGGCCTTGCCCCGTCGACACAACAGCCGAACGTGCTCGTTGGCATCGAATCGAAACCCACGACGATTCAAGATCGCCACCAGCTCGTGACGGACGTTCTCCAAGTCCGGTTGCTCGTCGAGTAACGCTTCCAACCGATCGATCGCCTCCTGCCAGCGCCCCGCATCGGCCAACATCGACGCGGCCCGCTGCCGCCACTTCCAACCATCATCGATCGACAACTCGGCGGCCGAATCCAGCATCGCGACCGCGTCGTCCACCTGCCCCAGTCGGTTGAACAGTCCCGACGCCAGCACCATGGCATTGGCGTCCTCGGGATGACGCAGCAAATGCGTCTGAACCGTTTGCATCGCACCGGCGTCATCGCCGGATGCGATCATTCGACGGATCTTGGAAAGATTCGCCAGCCGAGACTCTGCCGCACGTTCAGGCGATGCATCATCGATTTCCGCCACCGCATCGGCTTTCGCCCCATCAGTCCGTGCCGTTGGATCGCGACCGCCACAGCCGACTACCCAAACTAGCGACAACAGCGACACGACGGTGAAGGCGGACGCCATGCGTCGTTCACGACGAAGCACGGCGTGACGATCTGTGCTCGAGAGTGGTGGCATGGTGAAGAATGGGCAAGCTTGATCGATGGGGCCACTCAAGTTTAACAGATCATGGCAAACGCTTCGGCCTGAACGTGGGTGCCACGGAAAAGGGGTCAAGCTGTAACTTGCGGAACGATGACTGGGCCCACGGATTTTTTGCATCCTGTTATCCGTGGGTTCGCGCTGCTATCCGTGGGCATCTTTTTCGGTGGACAGCTCCGTAAAAATGCTGGAGTGCTTCGTCGAGATTGAATCTTAGGCCTGAAGCTCCCAAGGCTTTCGGCGGATCGCCCACGGAGCCGCGATGCTCGGCGAGTTCCGCTACCCCAAAAATGAAATGTGGCCCAAGTTCTAGTGATTCCGACGCACTTCCTCACTGTAACGCACCCGCGCCGGCAGCCGACCATAGGGGTTGGGGTTGGCGTCATAGAAGTCCGGCAGCGGGGGCAACTCCAACGATTCGTCTTGCCCGCCCGACCAGTACCCGTTGGCGTCCAGGCGAATCGACTCGGTGTCGAAGAACAATTCGATGCGTCCGCGAATGAACGAAATGTGATCGCGTGCGACGGAGTTGAGCGCGGACGTGTACGCCTGCTGGGCTTCCAAAAAATCCCGTGCGACGACGTTCCCGACGGCCAGTTGCAACTGCAAACGCGTGCTGACGACACGTTCGTACGCGAGGGCCGCCCGAGCCACTGAAATCTCATACTGGTTGCGTTGCAAACGAAGCTGCCGCAAGTCTTCGCGAACGGCAAGCTTGATTTGATCTTCCAATTCGATCAACGCGCGGCGTCCGGCTTGGTAATCGATCAGCGCGGCCCGATAGGTATTGCGTTCCAGACGACGGTTCAGCGGCGTGTCCAGCGACAGACTCAGCGAGGTGACGCCACCGTCGCGACTAAAATCGAAGGGCGCGCTCGGATCGGAAAGCAACCGATTGGCCGTCAACGTTTGAGTCGCTGAGACATCCAAAATCGCCCTCAAATCATCGGCGGCCAGTTTGATGTGACGTCGATCGTCGGCAAGTTCGCCTCGCCGATTCATCAGGTCATAGCGTTGATAAAGCGCCAATAGCATCGCCCTGTTTTCTTCGACCTCGACTTCATCCAGCCCGCCGACATCACTGGTCTCCACACGATCGACCAGCGCCACGGTATCGGCGACCGTCTGCACGATCACGTTCTCGAATTCGACGCTGTCGGCGGGCAACAGGTCGCCGACCAGTTTCGCCGTCAGGGTGTTCGTGGCCTCCAGCAAACCATTGGCCGCCTCGACCAATTCGGGCAATCGATTCAGTTCCCGACTTTCGATCGCCTCATCCCATCGGCGACGCAGTTTTTGAAACCGCTCGTCCAAGGAATCGATTTCTACCGCGTCGGCGACGTCGCTGTGCAGCCCCAGATTCTGTCGCAGCAACGCGGCCCGCTGGGCTTGCGACAATTTCGACTCGACCAGATCGATCGTGCGGGCAAATTGAATCAACGGCTCCCGCGGCAATTCCGACTTCAGTTCTCGCGATCGAATCGACTCCATCTGATCGCTTTGCAGCCGAGCTTCCAGCAACGCCAGCCGCAGTCCCAATTGCTCGGTTTCACGCTCGGCGTCGGATTCCTCGGTGATTCCTTCGATCTTGCGTCGGACGCGAAGGGTTTCTCGCAGCCGGTTGATCAGCACCGTCGCGCCGTTGACCGCGGCATCTCGATCACCCAGTCGAGTCTGTGCCGCGTCGAGCAATGTCTGCCGCGTCCGCATCACCAACTGTCGCGTCACCGTGAGTTCGTCGCTGGTCGTCAGTGATTCGAGTTCTTCCAGATTTAGGTTCAACGGCATCTCCGGCGGCAAACCGATCCGCAACTTCAACCGGTCGAGTGCACTTTCCAAACTGTTGCAATCGCCGACCAACGAGCTTCGGCTGCCCAACGCATTTTGTTCAAACTGGTCCACTTGCACGCGCGGGATGCGACCGGCTTGCAAGTACTCTGCCCTGCCCTGCAAAAACGCGCGGAGATTGCTGAAGTAATCCTGTGAGCTGATCTCGATCGCGCGATAAGTCAACAACAGTTGGTAGTAGTCGGTCGCCAAATCGACAAACAGCGAACGCTGGGCGCGGATCAGATCGCGCGCCACATAGATGACGTTCCGCTCGGCTTGTGTCAGCCCTTCAAAAACGACGTCGCGTTGAAAAATGGTCTGCTGAAAATCAAAGACCAAATCGGACCCGATGTTGGCGGCAAAGCCCTGCGGTCCGTTGAACGTGAACACGACACTGTTGGCGAAACTGGCCAGGAACTGTCCGGCCATCGCCGTGGTCGCCCGAACCCCGGTTTCGGTCGGAATCACCAAGCCGTTCCGCGTGGTGCTGTCCAGCCGAACGTGGGTGTAATTCACGGCCGAACCGTTCCCACGTCGTCTCGGACGAAGCACGTATTCGTAACGCTGTGCCGAAAGCACCAGCGCCGCCCGATACAAACGCTCCTTTTGCGTTTGGATCGCGCGATTGTTCAGCGTCGCCAGTTCGGTGATCATCGGCAACGTCAACCGCGGCGCGTCGCTGAGCAACCCCTTCAGCCCGTTGGACGTGACGTCGGGATACGACCGGCGAAACTCCTTGCGAACCGATTCGAACTCCAGCATCCGCGGCACGCAGGTCTCGGGAAGCTGCTCCCAGAACTGCTGCGGGATCGGAACAATCCTCAACTGCTCCGTGCCAGAACGGTCGTCCGTGGTCGGGTCCCAGTCGGATTCCCAGTCAGATCCATCGCCGGCTGCAGCGGCGGCTTCATCCGCGGCGGCTTCGTTCTGTGCGTCGTCGCGCTGCGCGTCTTCGCGGATCAGTTGTGCCAAACGCACGACGGGTTCTACTTCGCTTGCGGGCTGGGGCATCACCAGGGCCATGTCGCTGATCGACGAAACGACCTCCGTCGACGATTCCGACGCCACGTCGCTGGGTACGTCCAGAGAAACCGTGCGCGTTGCTCCCTCGCCGTCGCCGCTGGAGGATCGAGCGAAGTGACCGGCGGAACGTGTCTCAGTTCGCGACCGTGACTCGTTCCCGGGACCCGCCAGCGGCCCCAACTCCAAACGTTCGACATCCGGTGCCGGCAGCTCTTCCACTGCTTCAGGCGTTTCAAGATCCGATCGCTGGGGTGTCTGACGGGGATCACCGGTCACGAGTTCGGGAAGTTCATAGCCGAACAGCTGGGGGACGGGCACCGGCAGAGCCGGGCAATCGTCCGGCGAAGGATCATAGAATCGGGAGCGGGGATCGACATCGATGCCCGCCAGTGGGGGCAGCGTGCACGCCTCTTCGGCCCGCTTCTCGGCATAGATCAACGCAACGTCGCGATCCGCCTGGGTGCGGTAATACTTGCGCGAACAGCCGGTGACGACCGAAGCCGAAACAGCGACCAGCAGCGTGAAACACAAGAGAGCAGGATTGCGAGACAAAACCGAAACACCCCGGCGAGAAAACGAGACAGCCTTTGGGAGCATCATCGTCACCGGGTTGTCGGCGATTTAACGGATTCCCCGGCTCTCCCGGTCCTGCCGACTGGGTAAACCTTGCGGGCAAGCGGGGTCGTCGCTGGGCAGTGTGTCGCCATCTAGCCGCCGCGATGAAAACACGCCCCCAAACACGCCCCGCCCTTCCATCCAAGGCCGAAACTCGTACATCACCACAGCGATTGGCAGAGACCGTGATATCGAATGTGTGACGGCTTTCGCGTGAACGGTTGGACATTCGGCCCAGGCCGTCACGCGAGACAAACCTTTCGGGTAAAATCCTCACCCGCAGCCATCTGGCATGCCGATGGAAGGCACGTCGAAGTACATCCGCAGCAGTCCGCACAGGACGCGCAAACGACCGGAATGGATCAATGACGGAGGAGACGCTCACCGAGCCCCCATCGGAACCGGAATCGAACGAGGCCGGTGAATCGTCGGTCGGTGCCCCCCTACCGCGTTTCCGAAAAAGCGTGGTCGCATTGGCATTGACGCTCGGCGTGCTGGCCGGCGTCGGCACCTTCACATTCGGCTACGGCAAAGGGGGCAGCTACATGAGCAATAATCCGCAGGCGTGCGTGAATTGTCACGTGATGCAGGATCACCTTGATTCTTGGCAGCAGAGCAGCCACCACCACGTC
>NZ_JBFHKV010000578.1:0-5329 GCF_041595215.1 Stieleria sp.
GCTGGAATTTGACGGCGACAAGGTTCTTTCCAACCTGACGATGAACGTGCCGGCGGGGACGGGTGACTGGTTCGGCAGCTGGGAAGGCAGCAAGGTGTCGCAGCCGGATCTGTACTGCAGCGCCGATGCCACGTCGGGGCGGATGGTGGACTTGATCGAGCGCGGCCAGCCGGCCGTGATGCTGTGTCATTGGCCGGGCATGTATTGCAACGGGACCAAGACGGGATTTGAGGCATTCAAACGCGTGGTCGAATCGCTGGCGTCACGCTTCGGCGACGAGACGTTATGGATGAAGGTCAGTGAAATTGCGCGTTACTGGGCGGCAAAGAAACTGACGGTGCTGACACGGCGCGACCCTGGCACGATCGCTATTGAAGCCCCGCTGGCGTGCAAAGATTTCACGATCTCGGTGGACGCCACGTCAATCACCCAGGCTCCCGCGCTGACGCACGCGGGCAAGCCGATCTCGTTGACAGAAGTTGCCGCGGTTTCACGGTTGAAAAGCGGCACCTTTGCCCGTGCCGATGGCAAGCTGATCATTTGCCTGGATCTGGCCAAGGGTGCAAGCCGACTCGCACTGGTTTGACGGACCTTCGTGGTGACGCAGCTCAACAAGGTAGGCAGGCGTTGCCCCAGGGACCTGATCGCAATGAGTTTAGATTTGTGCAACGGCTATGCACAACCTTCGCGTTTGACGAGGCCTTTGTGTATGGCCGTTGGCCAATCACTCTCGTTCTCGTTTGCGGACCTTGGGCGATGCCCAAGGCTATGGATGTGAACGGCCGTTGGCCGAAACCTGCCACTCAGAACAGATCTGACATGCAAAAGATGTGTAGATACCAATGCCCAAAGGGAGGAGTGTGCGACGACGCGGGGAGGGAGGTTTTGCGTCGTTGGTGGCATTGGTGGGTGCCCGGCCGCGCAACCCTCCCCTCGCTTCGCTCGACCCTCCCGCACACGGGAGGGTGACTTCCTAAATCGATGCGTATGCCCCTCGCTGCGCTCGGACCTGCCTGCCAGGGCGGGTTAACTATTAACTTGGTGCCTATGCCCCCATCATTCTGCCTCCCCCATCATTCTGCCTCCCCCATCGTTTTGCCCGTCATCGTTTTGCCCCGTTTTGCCCCGTTTCACTCGTCGGCGGACACCGGTTTCAGGAACCAGTCTTCGTAGTCGTTGATGATTGGTGAGACGGTCGGCGGCGAGGATTCACCGGTGATCTGCTCGATCGCCCAGTGACAGGAGAAACTGACTTGGCTGCCAAAGTCGGTGGCGAACCGTCGCAAATCCGGCACGGCAGCTTTCGCCTTCATCCGCCCCAGACTTTGCGCACACATCGCTCGCACGGTCCCGTACTCCGGTTCCAGCGATTCGACATCATTGAGTCGCGAGAGCAACATGTTGACCAGATCGTCGGGGGCCTCGTCGGGGTACAGAAACCCGACGCTCCACGATGCGGCGGTCCGGGCCCGCTCGCCGAGTGAAAAACTGCGCGGCACGTAGGCTCGGACCAGCCCGTCGGCTTCGCGGTATTGCATCTGTCCAAAGGCCTGGAAGAGCTGGGACATCAGATCGACCGCGCCGGGTGAGCCCGCATTGAGTTTTCCCTGTCGAAACTGCTGGTGGATTTCGGTCGCGCGCCCCAGCATTGCCGGCAGGTGTTGTTTTTTCCCTAATCGACGGAGCCCCCAACCGGCCGTCACCATCACTTCGCCGCGTGGGTGTCGCAATAGATCAACGAGTCGATCCCCGGCGGGCTTGTAGTCCAAACTGACCAGCACGCGGGCGGCTTGCTGGCAGCCACGCCAGGAGTCTTGATCGAGAATCCCAGACGCTTGCGAGATGACTTCATCGCGAAGCGGCGGAAGCTGGGCCAGTTCAAACAACGCCGCTGCCACTTGCCGGCGTAGACTTGGATTGACATCATCGAGCAGCGTGGCGAGGGACGCGATGTGAGGCACCTGTTTGCCGTCGATCAGCGCCAACGCAATCGTGCGACGGACATTGACGTCTGGACTGGTGATCGCCTGCTCGGTGAAATCGAGCACGAGCTTGGGATCGATTTCATAAAACCGTTGTAACGCTTCGGATTGGACCGCGGTACTGCTGCGGCCCATCAGCGATTGCAGCAACTGGATCGTCGCCGGGTCGGTGTGTCGGCTCAACAGTGCGATGGCCAACAGGTCCGCGACGACATCGCCGTCATCCTGCGCGCCGTCGATCAACTCGGCAGCCAGCGGCTCAAGCCCCGAGGCGGACAGTTGTCCGAGCGACCGCGCCGCGGCCAATCGGATTCCACCGGGCAAGGACACATCTCGGAGATAGCGACGAAGCGGTTTGGATGCGTCGTGCAGTTCCAGGGCGCCCACGCCTTGGATCGCAATCAACAGGGATTGCCGCCGCGCCCCGGTGTCGCTGAGCCGCGTCAGCCACTGCTGAGACATTTCGGGCGACTTCCATTTCACCAACGCGGGTTCGACGAGCGAGGAAATGGCGATCCCGTATTTCTCAGCCAACATCGCCAACAGCGGCGACTGATCGCGGGCGTCCATTGCGATCAATGCACGAACCGCCGCTCGTCTGACCGAGGCGTCCAGTTCGCTCTGCCCGGCCAATTCGACCAGTGCCGGCAAAGCGACATCAATGCCTTCCATTCCCCGGCGGTGTGCGATAGCAATCGTGTCGATCGTCACACGTTGCAATTGGGCGTTGGGCCGGGAAAGCGCTTCCAACCAAAGCGGTATCGCATCGTTGGAGATTACCAGCAGCGATTCTCGATAGGCAAACGCAGGGTCCGTCTCCATCACGTCATCGACGTCCAGGATTGATGACGCCGCGGCCGCCGGATCGGCAGCCCCCGAAGGGATGCTGCACACGGGAAGCGACGTGAGGGCAACGGCAATCCAAACCGCAACCATTAGACGGGACGAGTGAGGCGCCATACTTTTAAACCAAAGACCAAGAACATGAGGGCCGAAAAGCCACCGGCGACGTACCACGCGGCGGGCAGCAGGTTGTAATGCTCAAAACCGGGCGTTTCGATCACGCTGAGTGCCGCGCCGACCGGGTTGATCAGCAACACGCGTTGCACCATTTCGAATCCGAACGGGGCGCCGCGTCCGAGCCAGACCAACAGCGGAACCACGAACAGAGACATCACGACGACGTAGGTGACGGTGGTCGCGACGGCCGTGGTTCGAAACAGACTGCCGACCGCGGCGCTGACCGCCACCGTGTACACCACTGTCCAAGCCAGACAGACCAGCACCAAGTTGACCTGGTACCACATCTGGGGCTGAATGTAGATCATCACCAAGTACCCCGGCAGCGTCGCCATCAACACCAACAACAGCGTCCAGAGCACGCTGAGCAATTTTCCGCGGACGATTTTTAGCGACGACAGCGGTGTCAGACGCAGCAATTCCCAACCACCGCCGTCGCGTTCGCCGCTGATCAGCCCCGAGGTCAGGCTGGGAGTCATCACGACGATCAGGATGACTTGCAAAATCACCATCAATCCGCCGATGGTTTCGGTGCCCCAACTCGTCACACTCGTCGCAGCGGCAAAGGTCAGCACCATGGAGACGACGGCACAGAGCGCGACCAATCGAAACAGCCATTGAGATCGCCCGAAGCGGCGGCAACGAAACTCCTTGACCATGACCGGATTCAGGTACCACGGGATGCCAGGCTTGCGTCGTTGCGGGTCGACAATAAACAGGAAACGTCGCAGCAAGCGGGCGACCAATCCACGGTCATCGGTGATCACGCCTTGTGCCCGTGACTGGTCGAAAATCCGATAGTTCAATCTGGAAATCGTAACCCCGGCAAAGACCAGGCTGCTGACCAACGTGAACAGAATGAACTGCATGTTGCCGGGTGAGCTGATCAGTCCCTTGGAACCCAGTCCGCCCTGTCCCATGATCTGCATCACCACCGGCACGGGCGAAAGGTAGCGCACCCACTGGGCGACGGTTCCCATCACTCCGGATCCGCCGGGAAAAAACGCATCCGGGATCAGCGTCAGAAAGAACAGCGCGAAGATGACCGAATAAGTCAGCCTTACTCCGGCGTCGGTCGATTGCACATAGCTGCTGATCAACATCCCCAACGTGGCGTATTGAAACACCAACAACAACAGCACGAAGTAAAACAGCCCCAGCCCGCTCTTCAGGTCGATGCCTCCCATCGCGTAGCAGGCCGCGGCGCCCGGCAAACTGGCCAGCAAGACCAGCAGGGCGAACAACAAGACGCCGGCGAGCTTGCCGAAATAGATCGACAGAGGGCTGAGCGGCGAATTCAACAACAGGGCCAACGTGCCGGCGTTCTTTTCATTGACGATCGAGGTCGCCGGAAACGCGGGCACCAAAAAAACGACGCCTGCCAACAAGCCGTAACCGAACACACGAAACACCTGGATCGACTGCACACCGCTCAAGTCGACGGTGGCATCGGTCGGCCAGCGCATCAGCACGGCAATCGAAAACGTGATTGTCAGCGCCAACAGCGTTGCGAATGCTTTGGGCGAGCGGACGATTCCGAAAAACTCGCGTTGCACGACGGGATTGAATGCCGAACTCATGAAGCCGCCTCTTGCGTTGCCGGCTGAGTCTGCGGGGCATCGCCGCCGTGACTTCCGCTGGCGACCGACAAAAAGGCATCCTCCAGATCGGTCGGCACTTCGCGAAACTGGGCGATCGCTTCGCCAGACCCCACCAGATGGGACAACAACGGCGTGATTTCCCGATCGTTCAATCCGGTGGTAAAACGAACCATCGTCTCGGTCGTCGCTCCGGTCACTTCGGATTCGTGGTTCATCTCGCGGGACCACGACTCGACCAACGCGACCACACGGTCGACCTGGTCGTGGTCGACCAATTGAATTTCGAAGGTGCGTCGTTGCTGGATATCTCGCATGATTTCGTCCAGCGTGCCGAACGCCCGCAGCCGTCCTTTGGTGATCATGGCCACGATGTCGCACACCCGCGCCAGCTCGGGCAGGATGTGGCTGGTGACGATCAATGTTTTTCCCATGTCCGCCAGCCGTAACAACATCGTTCGCATGTCGATCCGTGCTTGTGGATCAAGCCCGTTGGCCGGTTCGTCCAAGATCATCACTTGGGGATCGTGCATCAGCGTCCGGGCGATTGCCACGCGTTGCTGCATCCCGCGACTGAGTGCATCGACGAACAGATCTTTCATGTATGTCGCGCCGGCGATCTCCAGCACTTCATCAATGCGTACGATCCGCTTGCGACGGCCGATCCCGTAGGCGGCGCCGAAGAAATCCAAATACTCACCGACCCGCATGTTGCTGTACTTGCCGAAA
>NZ_JBFHKV010000579.1:0-5324 GCF_041595215.1 Stieleria sp.
CAGAGGACTCGTCGCCTCGTCCACTACGTTAGCCAGAGGACTCGTCGCCTCGTCCACTACGTTAGCCAGAGGACTCGTCGCCTCGTCCACGACCGCCTACCCGAAACGCAACGTGACCCGGAGCACTCGGCCGGCCAAAGGCCCTCCACCTTTGGACTGACGAGAATCCCCACCCCAGTGCGGCAGCGACGCATTGGTACTCCGTTCAGTCAATCTTGCAATCGCCTCGCCATCTGTTTGTTGGCACGGACTGTGCGTTGGGTGTGGCCCAGTCCCGATGGGATCCCCCTGGTCGATCATCGATCATTCGGGGATTCGTCCGGGGACCGTCCACACTTGAAATGACAACTTGAGCCCAACCCATGCCGACACTGTTTCGACCCGCCGCATTTGCATTTCTCCCCGTCCTTTTGGCCCTGTTCGCGTTCAATAGCAGTCGTACCTCGGCAGGTCTGATCACGTCGCAGATCGACATTGCGGGTGCAGACCCGACCAGCCTGGAGGTCGGACAAGTGCTGGACGTGACGGTGAAATTGGACGGTTTTGATCCATCCAATCTGTCACTGTGGATGACTACGCTCCAATTGTCCGACACCTTTGCCAATCCGACAGATTTTAATTTCGACGGGCCTGGCATCTTCATCCCCGGAGGCCCGAACTTGTTCGTGGATCCGGGCACGATTCCGACAGGGGGCCTGACAACTTCCGGAGGCCTAACCGTTTCGCTCGCCGGGTGGGGAATTTTTTCGCCCACCTATAGCTTCCGGACTGAGGTTGTTTCGGCGGGGGCAGGTTTCATCCACGTCGGCGGAGCGTTGTTGCAACGGTTTCCATTTTCCTTTTCAAGCGTGGAGCAGGTCGGTCCCGCGACGTTAACCACGTTCGCGAGCACGGCGGCCCCTTCTTTACCTTCGCCCCCTACCCCGACTCCGCCTGGTTCACTGACGACACCCGAGCCTAGCTCGCTTTCGATCTTCGCCGCGTTGGGTCTATACGTCGCCTGCCGGCGCCATCGACGCGCTAACCTGCCGCAAGCCGCTGCTCCAAATACCGGCGCGACCGATTGATCTCCGCGGTCACCGCCTCGGTTGTTTCCAGAATC
Source organism: Stieleria sp. (assembly GCF_041595215.1). Lineage (NCBI taxonomy): Bacteria > Pseudomonadati > Planctomycetota > Planctomycetia > Pirellulales > Pirellulaceae > Stieleria > Stieleria sp. The sequence goes on from NZ_JBFHKV010000579.1 coordinate 1,103, forward strand.
GGAATCCCCCGCGGAACCGGGTGCATGAAGATCTCGGTCCAGCCATCGAACTGCATCTCGGCGAGCGTTTTGACGATCGGCCCGAAGTCCAATTCACCGCGGCCCGGCATCTGCAACAACTCCTGCTCCTTGGGCAGTTTCGTTTTGCATCCCATGCCGTGCTGCCAGGCATAAAACACGGCAACCGAATCGCCCAGGTCGCGTAGCAATCGACACAGCACCTCGTTGTCTTGCGGCAAATGGTACGGGGCGAACGCGACGCCGATGGCGTCCGACGGCGCCAAGTCCACCAAATAACGCAGCGAATCGGCGTCGTGGATCAAGTTGTTCTCATGATTCTCAATCGCGATCCGCACTCCGTGGTCACGGGCAAGATTGATCGTCGGCGTCAACTTTTTCAAAAATGCTGCGATCGCCTCCTTCAGCGCCGGGCCCGTCAAGTTTCTTGGCCCTGAACCGCCCGTCACGATCAGCTTGCAGCCCAACCGCGAGGCGAGTTGAATTTCGTCGTCGATCCCGAAGGGTCCCAGCTTGTACTGCGTGATGCAGGAAAGCTCCAAGTCGTGATCGCGCAGCATGCCGGCGAATCGGTCTTCGCCGAGCTCGTCCAGTTGCTCCCGCTGGTTTCCATGCACCTTGGGCCAAATGTCGATGCCGGTCGCTCCGATCTTCTTGGCCTCCGGCAAAATCTCCGCCAGCGGCGCGTAGCCGTACATGCACGAGGCGAGTGCGTAACGAAATCGAAACGCCGTCTGGGCCGCTTGGCAAGCACGGGCAAAAGAGAGCGATGCGGACGCGGCGAGGGCCAGGGCAGTGCGACGGTTGACGTTCACGAGAAAGAACCTTGGGGGGGAGATGGGCGGGAGGTTTCGGTCACTTTGGCGACGGATTCTAGCTCAATCGCAACCGACATGCGGAGGATCGATCCGGCGGCACGATCCACAGAGAAACGTCAATCCACCGATGGGAACGCGGAGCCACTGATCTTAACCCGCCTGCTCGCGGTGGATACGGTGTGCCGTCGGTGCTTCATCGGCCGGCCAAGAGACGCGGGCGCTGATTCTGGCTATACTTCGATTCTGGCCATCCGTCAGATCCTTCCCATCCGACCGCACCGCCATTGCAGTCCCGCCCATGCACGCTCGCCTTTGCATCCTCGCCGCCTGTTTGTTGCTCGTCCTGTCGTCGTCCCACGCCGACTCCCCCTGGCCCCAGTTTCGCGGCCCGGGTGGCGACGGCATCGTCACCGACCAACACACGCCACTAACCTTTGGCGAGAAAGAAAACTTGGCTTGGAAAACGGAACTTCCCGGCAAGGCCTGGTCGTCGCCGGTGATCGCCGACGGGGTGGTTTGGGCAACGACGGCGATCGAAGTGTTCCCCAGCGAAGAAGAACGCCTCGATTTGCTTCGCGCCGCGGGCATCGAGGAAAAAAAATTCAAACAGCTCGCCGTTGCCAAGGCGATCCGGCTGAAATTGTTCGCCCTCGATTTGGAATCCGGTCGGCAACTCGCTGAAATTGATTTGACCGAAATTGAAACCCCCGATCCGATCCACTCGCTCAACAGCTATGCCTCACCGACTCCGGTGATCGACGGGCCGAACATCTACTGCCACTTCGGAACCTACGGCACGTTCTGCGTCAATCGCGGCAGCCGCCAAATCGAGTGGCAACGCAAGCTGCCGCTCGATCACTCCGTCGGCCCGGGCAGCTCGCCGTTCATCGACGGACAGCGATTGATCCTGATCCAAGACGGAATCGAGCGTCAATACGTCACGGCACTCGACAAGCTCACCGGCGAAACCCTGTGGGAGACCGATCGACCGGAGATGGATGCCCCCACCGGCGACCAGAAGAAAGCGTATTGCACGCCGATCAAAATCACCGACCGACACGGACGCGAACAATTGATTTGCATGGGATCGCAGTGGATGGTCGCCTATGAACCGGCAACCGGAAACGAAATCTGGAAGGTCCGTCACGGCAAAGGGTTTTCGGTCGTCCCCCGCCCGGTCTATGCCGACGGCGTCGTTTACTTTTCGACCGGCTTTGGCAAACCCCAGCTGTGGGCGGTCAAGGTCGATGGATCCGGCGACGTCACCAACACCCACGTTGCCTGGACGGTGATGAAAGGGATTCCGGCCAAACCCTCACCGATCCTTCATGACGGGCTGATCTATGTGATGGAAGACAACGGGATCGCCAGCTGCTTTGAAGCCGAGAGCGGTGATGAAGTCTGGAAGAAACGCATCGGCGGCAAATACAGCGCGTCCCCGCTGCTCGTCGGCGACCGCATCTACCTGGGATCACACGAAGGAACCGTGACAGTGATCAGCGCCGGTCGCGACAGCGAAGTTCTGGCGGAGAACCAACTGGACGGACAGATCATGGCCAGCCCCGCCGTCGTCGACAACTCGCTGATCGTACGCACCGCCGAAGCGATCTATCGGTTCAAGTAATCTTCCATGACACGTCGTTATTACGCACCGGACTTGCCTCCGAGTGGTGGACTCGTCCCATTGAGTGACGAGGAGGCGAGTCACGCGGCCCGCGTGATGCGTGCCAAAGTCGGCGACGTGATCACCTTGTTCGACGGTTGCGGGCACGAATCCGAATCAACCATCGTTTCGATCGACAAACGCAAGTGCGCCGTTGAAGCCGCCGCCGCGGTGGCGATCGATCGCGAGCCGAAGTGCCGAACCCATTTGGGGATCGCGCTGCCCAAGCCCGAACGCTGTAAAGAAATGATCGAGCGTTTGACAGAACTTGGCGTCCATCGCGTCACGCCGCTCGTCTGCCAACGCACTCAACGCCCACCCACCGATTCGCTATTGACCAAACTGCGACGGATCGTGATCGAATCGAGTAAACAGTGCGAGCGGAATGTCTTGATGCAGATCGATGCACCGACGTCGATGGAAGCGTTTCTCGCCGAGCCGCACACAGGCGTTCGCTGGATCGCGCACCCCGATGGCCGCCCAATCCAATCACTCGCGGCGGAAATCGACGCAGCAACGTCCGCCACGGTCCTGGTCGGTCCCGAGGGAGGGTTCAGCGACGAAGAAGTCCACTCGGCGATCGAGTCGGGCTACGAACAAGTCGGCTTGGGCGCGAGGATCTACCGCGTCGAAACGGCCGCCTGTGTGATGGCAACTCACCTCGCACGTTAGGCTCTGTCTGTTCCCATCATTTCTTTCGCAGCTTCTTGTAGGCATCGGCCAGCGCCTCGTCGCCGCCGACGTTGCCGGGGAAAACGACGTAGGGCAATTCGGGTCGACGACTCTCCGGGCCTAAACTCCAGACCGGAATGCCCGGCAAGATCTGTCCCAGCACCATCGCGCGTTTGACTTCCAACCCCTGGGTCGCCACGTCGCTGGATGTGATGCCTCCCTTGGCGATTAAAAAACGCAGCGGAACATCGACCGCGCGGACGACATCGACGACCGCCTTGGAAACCGCGGTACCGATCCGCAAACTTGATTCGCCATCGGCTCCGGTGACCAAACCCCGTGAGGTGTGCAGCACGACGTCCTGCCCTTGGGCAAGTCGCGCGTTGACGCGTTGGATCACTTCGGCCAAATGCTCGGCGGCCTGATCCGACAACAGCCGCCCGACATCCAACACCACCGCCTGGGGTGCGTCCTGGCCGGCGAGCAAACGATTCAACTGTGTCGTCGTTTTGGGAACGTACGAACCGACGACGATCAGACCTGCCGAGTGGGCCGAGGCGATCATCTGGTCGCCGCGCAACAGCGGTTTCTCCTCCAGCCCCGCGTAGGCTTGGACAAAACTCGCTGCGGTGCGGTAGATCAATTCCGCCCCCGAGCGTTCCGCCAAACGCGCGGCAATCGCGAACGCGCGGGCATCGGCGATGTCGACCGCATTGACGATCAAGACACTTCCCGACGGCAAGGCGGCAATCCGCGCCGCGAGCTGCTGCAAGTCACCTTCGCGAAGCTCCTCGATAGAAACCGAATGCAACGACGTCTGCTCGACCGCCGCCCCGGTCTTTTCTACCACCCAGTCGCGCAAGTTCGAATGACGAAAACCGAAGGTCGCGTCTTGCGCAAACGGCGTGTCCGCCGCCGGCACCAACGAAGCGCATTCGGCCACGTAGTGCGTGTCACCAATCGTCAAACGTCCGCCCTGAAGAAAAAACGGCATGATGACGTGGACCGCCTCGGGATGCCCGAGCGCCTCGGCGACCGCGTCGACTTCGGC
>NZ_JBFHKV010000580.1:0-5322 GCF_041595215.1 Stieleria sp.
ATTCCCCAAGGGGAGAACCCGACCTTCGTCGACATCGGTGACCAGACCGCCTTGATCGGTTCACCGCTGCACGTGCCCGTGGATGCCTACGACCCCGACGGCGGTCCGTTGACCGTGACCGTCTCGGTCGCCGATTCGAACCTGCTGGAGGCCAGTGTGGTCAGCGGCAACCGTTCGATCCGGATCGACATGGCGACCTACGGTGACATGGTGATCCAAATGTTCGAGCAGCGCGCCCCGACCGCGGCCGGACGCGTGATCAATCTGGCCAATATCGACTTCTACGACGACATCATCTTCCACCGTGTGGTCGACGATTTCGTGATCCAGGCCGGCGACCCGACGGGAACCGGTACCAGTGGTTCGACGCTCGGCAACTTTGACGACGACTTTCACCCCGAACTGCAGCACAACCGCAAAGGGGTGATCTCGTTTGCGAAATCCAGCGACGACACGAACAACTCGCAGTTCTTTCTCACCGAAGTGCCCACGCGTTTCTTGGACTTCAACCACAGTGTCTTCGGCCAGCTGATCGAGGGCTTTGACGTCTTGGATGCGATCAGCGAACACGCGGTCAACGGTGCCGACCGACCGACGACGGACATCGCGATCAACACGATCGAGGTGTTCAACGACACAGAAAACTCGTTGATCATGTTGAAGCCGACCGGCAACGGCGTGGGATCGACCAACGTCACGGTGACGGTGACCGATGGCGACGGCAATACGCACAGCGAGACGTTCCAGGTGGACGTCAACAATGACACGCAGAACAGTCAGCCCTACCTGAATCGGGTGACAGTGCCTGACGAATTCACACGCAACACGCCGGCGACGTTGCAGATGTCCAGCACCGACATCGAAGGCGACGCGGTCAGCTATTCGGCGACCGTCATTTCAGGTGGCTCCAATGCGACCGCTTCGATCGATCAAAACGGCTTGCTGACGGTCACGCCGGCAACCGGATTCACCGGGACGGTTGACGTCCAAGTCACCGTCCGCCCCGGACCGGGTGTCACCGGCAACAGTTCCAGTGACAGCGACAATCAAGTCCTGACGTTCAACTTCGCAGGCGAACAGGTGCTCGCCGCCCCCACGTCGATTGACCTGAGTGCGGGCAGCGACACCGGCAGCAGCGACAGCGACAACATCACCAATTCGGGTTCACTGGCGTTCGTGGTCGATGGCGTCACCAGCGGTGCGACGGTCCAGCTGATCAATCAACAAACTTCGGCGGTCTTGGGCGAAGCCGTCGCCAGCGGGACGAGTGTCACCATCACGACCAACAACATCGCCGCCCTCGGCGAGGGCACGTACAACGTGACCGCTCGCCAGATCTTCAGCGGACAAACCAGCGAGCAAAGCGCAGCGGTGAGCGTCACCTACGACACCACCGTACCGACGTCGGTGACCAGCAGCGCCAACACCCGCGCCAATGTCGGGCGGCTGTATGAAACCGATTTGATCAACAGCGAAGAAGGCTCGATCACGTACGCGTTGACGCAATTTCCCGTCGGCGCGACGATCAACGCCGGATCGGGCGTGATCCAGTGGACGCCGGATGCCGGTGATGTCGGCGACACGCAGTTCTCGCTGGCGATCACCGACTTGGCCGGCAACACGCGTACTGAAAACTTCACCGTCACGGTCGCCGAGGCGCCCAAGGCCGAAGTCAAATTGGTGCTCAGGGACACCGACGGTAACGAGGTCAGCAACGTCAACGTCGGAGACGAGTTTGTTTTGGAACTGGTCGGTGTCGACGCCCGCAGCAGTTTTGACCGCGACGGGGTGTTTGCGATCTACACCGACATCCTGTTCGATTCCTCGATCATTCGTGTCAAAGGCGGGACGACGATCGAATACGTCGGCAATTTCACGCTGTCGCCCAAGGGGACGTTCTCGACCGGCCTGATTGACGAACTCGGTGCCGCATCGACCGCCGCGGTCGCGACCGGCGAAGCCGAATCGGTGATCGCCCGGGTGCGAATGGAAGCCATCGCCGCGGGAAGCGTCAACATTCGCAGCGAAGAAGCCGACGAGTCCAGCAGTGAGATGTTGCTCTACGGCGAGGACGACCAGATACCGGCCGATTCGGTGTTCTTTGGCAACGTCAACTTGACCGTGGGGCTGGACTTCACGTTGCTCGATGACGCGATCACCGTCGCCGAAGATTCCGGGGCGACGACCATCAACGTTCTGGCCAACGACACCACCACCGGCAGTGCGGCCTTGTCGATCGTCTCGGTGACCCAACCGGCCAGCGGAGGCACGGTCAGCGTGAATTCGGGCCAAGTCTCGTTCACGCCGGCGGCAAACTTCAACGGCACGACGACGTTTACCTATCGGGCCGGGGACGGCAGCGGCGCGCAAGACACTGCCACGGTGACCGTCACCGTCACACCGGTCAATGATCCGCCGACCGGCTTGGACGACGCGTTTGAAGTGGTCGAAGGGACCACCGCCAATCGGCTGAACGTGCTGGCCAATGACTCGCTGGATCCCGACACCGATGGCACGCTGACCGTCACCTCGGTGACCAGCAACACCACGGGGGCAACCGTCGAAGTTTCCTCGGACGGCTTGGCCGTGGATTACACGCCGCCGGCCGGGTTCACCGGAACCGATACCTTCACCTATGTCGTCAGCGACGGGCAGGCCACCGATACGGTAACGGTGACCGTCACGGTGACGTCGTCCGATGCGCCACCGACGGCCCGCGACAACGCCTTTACGGTCAACGAAGACACCGCCGAAGCCTCCTTCGATATTCTGGCCAATGACGACCGCGACGTCGATGACCAAGCGTTTGTCATCGAGAGTGTCGGCACACCCAGCCAAGGCGGGACGGCCCGGTTCAGCAGCGACGGTTCCACGTTCTTCTACGCACCGGCCGCTAACTTCTTCGGCACCGAAACGGTGACCTACACCATCCGCGACACCGGCGGCGGAGTGGCGACCGCGACGGTCACGTTTACAGTCACCGAAGTCGAAGACCCGCCACCGGTGCTCAACGACACGGTTCAAATCAATCTGGGCAGCGGCGCATCGGTCGTGCTTCGCTTGGAAGACTTGCCGGCGAACGTCGATGGCGATGGCGAAACCTTGCAACTGAAGCTGACCACGGCCCAGCAAACGACGGCGCAAAACGGAACCGCGTCGGTCAACACCGCCGGCACCGAATTGACATACACCCCGCCCAGCAGCACGTTCACCGGGACGGACACGCTGACCTACAGCGTGTCCGACGGATCCGGCACCGACAGCGTGGGAACGTTGACGATCGAAGTGCTGGATCTGACCCAGCGAAATATCACCGTCCGATTCAGCGGCAGCCAAGGCCGCAGACTTGTTTCGGCGGTTCGTCTGACCGGAACGGATGCGTTGGGCAATGCCGTCAACGAGTCTCCGACTCTCGATGGGGTCAACTTGTTCTTCGCGAACTTGTTGCCCGGTGACTACGTCGTCGAGATCCCGGCGATTCCGTTCTTCAGCGGCGCCGAGGAGCCTCAGCAGTACACGATCAATAGCAGCGCCGACGATGGTGACGCGGTGATCGATGCACAGATGGGACGGATCAAACCGGAGTACCTCTCGATCCAAGATTGGCTGGGCTCGACGCCACAGCAATCCGCGCTGGTCGTCGTCCAACCCGGCGAACAGGCGTTGCTGGCCGAGCCCACGTCGCTGGCATCGGAATCGATTTCCAACGCCAACTTCACGCTCAACGACTTGGGAACCGAACTGACTATCTCTGGTGAAGACGACGACGCCGGCGGCACCGATCCCGATACGTTGAACGCAGCCGTGCTGACCAGCAATCGAAACATCGTCCAGCCGCGTGGCCAGATCGGCGACTTGAGACTGTTCCGCGTGAACGTGGACAGCAACGCCGTCAATTACAGCCGCACCCCCGCAGCGGATAACGCGGCAAACAGCGCGGCCACAACGCAGCTCGCCGCCGGCAGCGGTGAAGGCGAACAAGTCGGCACGCCATCGTCTGGCACCGTGGCAAATGACGCAGTGAACAGTCCGCTCGCTGACAGTGAACCGGCGACGGGCATCTTCTCGACGGCCGGATCGGGCGAAGGGGAATCGGTGGCCCAGGCGACGTCGGTCAGCGAGGTCGCGGCACCGATGTTGTCGGCCGGTCTGCTGGCTCCGACCACGTCAGACGATTCTGACGCCGAGAGCGAACCAGAGGCGGCGGCGTTGGAAGTCTCCCCTGCCGGCGCGAGTCGAATTTTGGCTTCCGAGGCGGCGACGGACGCAGTAGATACGGCGGCGCAAACCGACAGCGAGGCGTCGGAGGACGAGTCGGCTGGGGAGTCGAAATCGACCACCGAGTCCGGTCTGAGTGCGAGTTCGCTCAGTCGGTTTTTCCGCTTTAGGCGGTGATTTGCGGTTTTTTTGAGATTCGGCCAGGAAATTTGGCCGCTGTTTTTGGGGCTTTTTTCGAGCCTTTGGCGGCGGCTTTTCGGCGGCGTGTTTGCGACGGGCTGCTCGTGGAAACGGCCGCAAACCTCGAAAACACGGGCTTTTAAGCGTTTTTGGGCGAATTCGGCCCCGGGGATTTCCCACGCGTGCTACGGTTCGTTCGGCTAAGAATCGCCGGAAACCCCGCAAATTGCAGGGTTTTTTGGACGATGCCGGGTTGCACCAACCTTTGGCGCAACATAACACTTGGCCGTCACAAACACACGGGATCGCAATCCCCTCTTCAACCCTTCCTGCATAAGCAATCAGAAAAGGTTCTCCCAAATGGCTAAAGCTCCGCCGAAGGCACCTACGAAGACTCAAATCATCGCGAACATCGCTGAGTCGACCGAATTGTCCAAAAAAGACGTCGCCGCGGTTTTCGACGCGCTGACTGATGAGATCGCTCGTGAAATGGGCCGCACCGGCTCCGGTCAATTCACCATCCCGGGTCTGTGCAAGATCCAACGCAAGGATGTGGAAGCCAAACCGAAGCGAAAGGGACGCAACCCGTCCGACGGAAGTGAAATCTGGCTGAAGCCCAAACCGGCCAGCAAGAAGGTCGTCATCCGTCCGCTCAAGGGCCTCAAGGAAATGATCTGAGCTTGGCCCCCAGCCTCGCCCTGAGAAATCAAAACGGCACGCGACACTGATTGTCGCGTGTCGTTTTTTATGGCACCGCGCTCTTTTCTTGTTAGCGGTAGGGCGCGAGCCCTCCGGTCTTTCATCGTTCCCGAAACACCGGAGGGCTCGCGAACAATACCGCTCAATCGACAAGGTTTTGGCCGACGCAGGGCCCGTAGGCTCGCGGGCTGTCGCTCAAAAATGTTTCACAGCGTTGCCCAACGG
>NZ_JBFHKV010000581.1:0-5318 GCF_041595215.1 Stieleria sp.
CCGATCCTGAAGCGGTCGTCGTGCCGACGGAGTTGCAGTTCGCGCTCGAAGCGAACGAGGCGGCGATGTCGGTGTGGGAAAGCTGGACCGCTGGCAAGCGTCGTGCTCAATGTCTGCGAGTGTCGACGGCGAAAAGGGCGGAGACGCGGGAACGGCGAGTCGACGAGGTGATCGCGCTGTGCCTGGCGGAATTGGCAATGCAAACCGGCGTCACCCCGTGGCAGGCGTTCGAAAACCTCGACATGCGAGCGGGCACGGTCACCGCCGTCGAAGAGCTACCGAAGGCACGCAAGCCTGCTTACAAGGTGACGGTCGACTTCGGCCCAGAGTTAGGCACCAAGCGAACGAGCGCCCAGATCACGGTCCATTACACCAAAGCCGAACTGATCGGTCGACAAATCATCGGTGTGGTGAACATTCCCCCGAAGCAGATCGGAACGTTCATGTCAGAGTTTCTGATCGTCGGATTCTATCGCGACGACGGATCGGTCATCCTGGCGGTTCCCGACCAATCGGTTCCCGACGGAGCCAAGCTGGCGTAGTCATACGACGATATCAAAATCCGCGGCTCTGTCCGGAGGAGCAAAGAGCGTCCGTAGGCTCGCGCCAAACGGCTGATATTCTTTTGACATCAGCCGGTTCGCGCCAGCGCCCGGGCGCCCATCAATCTCGATTGAGCGGTATTGGGCTTGCGTCCTGCCGCTAACAATAGTGGTAGGCGTCTGTTCCATCGCGTCGATCCTTCTTCATCCCTAGATCCCTAATTCCTTGACGCGTCGTTGCATCGTTCGCGTGCTGACGCCCAGCAGTTTCGCGGCTTGTTTGCGACAGCCGTTGGTCTGGTCAATCGCTCGGCGGATGGCTTCGGATTCGATTTCCGCGAGCGTCATGTTCGGTCGGATCAATGGTGTGGCGTGTCCGTTGTCATGCAAGCTTTCAAGGTCAAGCAGCTTCAACGCCGCGCGACTTCGCAGCAACGCTGGATTGATCCCAAGCCGCCGAGCTGCTTCGACTTTATCACCTTCGGTGGCCTGCAAGACGTGCTCGACCAGCCGTTGTTCGACCTCACCGATGACATCGTCGTACAGATTCGGCGAATCGCCTTGGAGGTGACGTCCGATGAGTGTGTCGAATCCTTCGTTGTCCATTGCCGGAATCGTCGAACCGTCCGCGTCGTCTGGTGGCGTCGAGGCTTGCCAGTCACGCCCTGGTTCGGCGTCCATCGAGCCTTCGATACTTTTCAGCTCGGGCAAAAAATCCGGCAGCAGCACCGGACCGGGTGTTTTCAAAACGGCTTGTCGAACGACATTCTGGAGCTCACGAATGTTGCCCGGCCATCGATATTCCTTCAGCTGGCGGAGCGTTTCCGGCGGGATGACGCGTACTTCTTTCCCCAAGTCTCGACACGCATGACGACGGAAATGTTCGATCAACAGTTCGATGTCTGATCCGCGTTGCCGCAGCGGCGGCAAGTTGATGGTAAAACCGTTGAGCCGATAATAAAGGTCGGCCCGAAATTGACCTTCGGCGACCATCTTTTCGAGGTTGCGGTGCGTCGCGGCGATGACGCGTACATCCGCCTTGATCGTTTCGTTGCCACCGACACGTTCAAATTGTTTCTCTTGTAGGACGCGCAACAACTTGCTCTGCAACACCGCCGACATGTCGCCGATTTCGTCCAAAAACAGAGTCCCACCGGCAGACTGTTCGAACTTTCCGATCCGTTTTCGATCGGCGCTCGTGAAGGCACCTTTCTCATGTCCGAACAGTTCGCTTTCGAGCAACGTTTCGGGGATTGCGGCACAGTTGACGGCGAGAAATGGGCCTTGAACCCGGTCGCCGTATTGGTACAGCGCCCGCGCGACCAATTCCTTGCCGGTACCACTTTCCCCGCGAATCAGAACGGTCACGTCTTGGGCGGCCACAATGCCGATCGATTTGTAGACCTCTTGCATTCTCGCACAACGACCGATGATCGAATGCAAATCGCTTTTGCCGGCGTCGAACGCGATCTCCACGGGGGCTTCGGTCAATCGACGGATCTCCAGGGCGCGGCTGACACCCTGACGCAATTCGGCGACGTCGATCGGTTTTTGCAGATAATCCAGCGCCCCAAATTTCATCGCGCGGATCGCCGTTCCGCTGTCGCTGCTGGAGGTCATCAGGATGACCGGCAAGTGCTTGTCGAACTCGCGGATTTTTCTCAGGACTTGCAAACCGTCGCCGTCGGGGAGTAGGACGTCCAATACCACGACGTCGATCGATTTCTTGCGCAGCAGCCCGACCGCGTCTTTGGCGGTTTCGGCAACGATGACAGCGTGATCTTGTTTTTCGAGAGCATGGCGAACCAGATTCAAATCCGCCGGCTCGTCGTCAACCACAAGAATGTGCGACATGTCGGACGGGCTCCTGAAGATGATTGAGTCCTATTGCTCCGATGGGGTGAACTTTCGACCAAACGCGGGGCCAGTCGAGCCAAATTGGCACTCGATTCGCTGGACGATTGTGAAAGCAACAGGTGTGCCAATTTGTCGTTTTGCTCGCGTCGCGGAACACGCCAAAACTCTCGCCGGACGGGCATGACCGACCTGTACGTCATGTTGACACCTGCTGCGGCGTCCAATCGGTTTGTCTTACAGGAGGCGTGTCAATCCATGGCGAAACGTGCATTCCAAATTCGATTGAAAGAAGACGGCCCGTCAGCCGAGGGAAGACGGGCCGACGATCGGGCCGATCTCGAAACCCTCTCGCTGGTGGTCAGCCGCGCCGGCAATGCGATCTTGATTCTCGACGGCGAGGGGCACCTGCAGTGGGCCAACGATGCCTTCACCCAACTGAGCGGCTATGAACTCTGCGAAGCCAGTGGCAAAGCATTCGGCGAGTTGTTGTTCGGCCCCAGCACGTCGGCTAAATCGCAGCACGAACTGATCTCAGCGATTTCAGCCGGTATCGAGACGACGGCCGATGTGCTGATGTACCGCAAAGACGGGACGACATTCTGGACCGAGACGAAACTGATTCCAGTTCGAGACGACGACGACGAACTGTCACGTTGGATCGTGCTGCAGACCGACATCAGCAAACGCCGGCAAACCGAAGAAGCACTCGAATCCGCCAAGGAATCCGCAGAAGCCAACAGTCGCAGCAAGAGCGAATTCCTGGCCAACATGAGTCACGAGATTCGCACGCCGCTCAACGCGATCCTCGGGATGACTGAACTCGCCTTGACCACCGACCTGACACGCGAACAACGCGACTATTTGCGAACGGTCAAAACGTCTGCCGACACGCTATTGGATTTACTCAACGACGTCTTGGACATCTCCAAGATCGAAGCCGGCAGGATGGAGATCGAGGAAATCGAGTTCAACCTCGCCGAAGTCGTCCGTGAAACGTTGAAAGCGCTCGCGGTTCGAGCCCACGAGAAGGGCTTGGAACTTGCCGTTCACATGCCGATGGACATTCCGCACGACCTGCGCGGCGACCCGACGCGGATTCGTCAGGTGCTGTTTAATCTGGTCGGCAACGCGATCAAATTCACCGAGCAGGGCGAAGTGATCGTCGATGTCGAACCGCAATGGCAAAGCGACGATGAGATCGGATTGCAGTTCTCCGTGACGGACACCGGCATCGGCATTCCTAAACAGCGTCTACGACAGATTTTCGAATCGTTCACGCAAGTGGATTCCTCGATGGCGCGTCGATTCGGCGGCAGCGGGTTGGGGCTGACGATTACGTCTGAATTGCTGCGTTTGATGGACGGCAAGATTTGGGTCAAAAGTTCGCTGGGCAAGGGAAGTACCTTTTACTTCACGCTCACGTTGAAGCTTTCCGATGGACCGTCGCGAGCGACCAGCAAGCTCGAGCAGCCCGAACTGGACGGGTTGCGTGCGTTGATCGTTGACGACAACGCGACCAATCGCCAGATCCTTGAGGAAATGCTCGGCCATTGGGGCATGCAACCGACGTTGGCTGACGGAGCGGCATCGGCACTGAGTGAAATGGAATCGGCGGCGCGAGAGCATCGCCCGTTTGACTTGGTCTTGCTGGACGCGATGATGCCGGTGATCGATGGATTCCAGCTTGCCGAGAGAATCCTCGCTCGTCCGGACCTTGAGCATGGAACGGTGATGATGCTGTCGTCGGCAGACCGTCCCAATTCGACCACAAAGTGCCGTGAACTGGGCATCGCAACGTATCTCGTGAAACCGATCAGTGCCTCGGCGCTGCTGGAGGCCATCCTGTCGACGCTGGGAAAGCAGCGCCAAGCATCCGCCCCACGGCTGAGCGACCAAGCGTGCGAATCGCTCCTCAGACAGAAGACCACTCATCCTCTGAATGTTTTGCTGGTTGACGACCACGAACCGAACCGGCGATTGGTGGAATCGATCTTGCTGCGCCGGGGGCATCGGGTTCAGAGCGAAGCGGACGGCGACGCAGCGATTCGCGTGTGTTGCGAATCGAAATACGACGTGGTGTTGATGGATGTCCAAATGCCAGGACGCAATGGTTTTTCGGCGACGCGTGCCATTCGCCAACACGAACAACGCCACGGCGGCCACACGCCGATCGTCGCCTTGACCGCCCATGCGCTTCGTGGAGACCGTGAAAAGTGTCTCGCTGCAGGCATGGACGCTTATCTGTCCAAGCCGATTCACGCCGACGAGTTGATCGACGTGGTTGAACGCATGGGGGACGACCCGAAGGTGGACGTGGACCAGACGGCAACTCCTGACATCCAGCAGGCCCATGGGTTCAGCATTGATGCGGCCTTGAAACGGATGGGCGGCGAGCAGGATCTGTTGATTGAACATCTCGGCTTCGTGCTGAGTGATCTGCCGCAATTGATTTCGACGATGAAGTCCGCGGTCAACGCGGGCGACGCCAAGCAACTCGAGATCGCGGCTCATCGGCTGAAAAGCCTTGTCAGTAGCTACGATCACGCCGAGGCTTGCGAACTGACTCAGTCCTTGGAAACCGACGCCAAAGCCGGCAACCTCGACCGCGCCGTCAACCGGCTTGAGAAACTGGAGCCGATTCTACAATCGTTCGCACGAACCATCGATGATTACCTGCAAACATCGATCTAGCTTTATTGGGCGCGAGCCCTGCCGCGAACAAGCATCACTCCGTTTGGTGTCAAAGGAGAGCGGCAGCGAACCGAGTATCCCGGAGGGATGCCAGCGAGTAGCCGGAGGTCAGCGCAGCGTCACCTCCGGGAAGCACGTCCCACAATCCCCTCGCCCCCTTTGGGCAACGCTATGACGCATTGATTCCCGGCGTTTGACGAGGTGTTAACGGCAGGGCGCAAGCCCTCC
>NZ_JBFHKV010000582.1:0-5302 GCF_041595215.1 Stieleria sp.
GACGAGTCCGTGCCAATCTGCCGACGACAGGGGACTCGCCGACGACAGGGGACTCGCCGACGACAGGGGACTCGCCGACGACAGGGGACTCGCCGACGACAGGGGACTCGCCGACGACAGGGGACTCGTCGCCTCGTCCACTACCCGAAAATTGAGCTGCGAGAGACTACTAGTATAGCTCGCCGGAACGTTGGTCGGTGTCGTTGATCGCGGCTTGTGATTTCCGCAATGTCTCGGTGAATTCGGCCAGCGTCGACGCGAACCGCGACAGGCTCGGCCCCAGAGGGGCGAGAAACTCCCGCTCGAATTGGGCCGCGCGATCGTCTCGCCAGTCCTGTTTGGTTTCCTGCCATAACCGGGCGAAATCGTTGAATTCGCGCCGGAATCGATTTTGGGCGTCGGTCAGGGGGGCGAGGTTCAGGGGATCAAGTGGCATGGCTTCAGCGATTGATCTGGTCGCGGGCGTGTCGGGCGAGTGTTTCCTGGTACTTCTTCTTGCCCTCTTCGACGCTTTTGCGAATCGCCCGCGTGCTCTCTTCGCTCTCCTTGCGCAGTTCAGCGATCATCTCCAACGACTCGATTTGAAAATCGCTGATCGCATCAACCAGTTTCTGCACCGATTCAGGATTGATCGTGCTGCCGTATCCGGCCTTCAAGGCGGCGCGTTCCAGTTCACGCCCCAAGTTGGCGACGTCTTCCAACCCCTTGTTGACGCCGTCCTTCATCGCTTCGGTCGCCTGGGTGACTTCGTGGAGCCCGTGCTGACTTTGATAGACCGTGCCCAGGATTGTGAAGACATGTTCGTTGGTCGTGAAAAACGTGACCGCGCGACGGTAGACGCGTTCCTTGACATCGTGCGTTTGTTTCAACTTGCTGATCAACGTTTCACCGACGTCGTAACCGATCTCCAAATTCTCGGCGATGTCTTTGAGCAGCTGGTACGTCTCGTCCTCGTCTTCATACTTCTGACGCGTCTCGTCACGCGCAAGCTCCAACTGGCTCTTGCCCCCTTCGTCGCTGCCGGTGTAGTTGTCCAAAGCCTCTTGGGCGTCCGACAATGCCTTTTGAGCCGCTTCTAACCGTGGGGCGTGGGCATCGAGCAGCTCGCGTGCGAGCACCTCGGCTTCCTTGAGCGCAAATCGAAAGTCGATGTACGCGTCCATGATCCGGTCTTCGCTCTTGAGTGCCTCTTTGGTGTCCTTGGCGACGTCGGAATAGATTTCGACGATTTTTTCGAAGCGGTCGTTGGGCGTCCCCCGGCGGATCTTCATCCACCAGTTGGACAGTTTTTCGGTGCCGCTGATGCGACCGTCGTCCAACTGGGCGATCAACCGCTTGCTGTCCTCGCGGACGGAGTCGAATTCCTGTGAGATCTGCAGGTACCGGTTGCCGACCTCGATGCTCTCGACATTCTCTCGCACCAACGCGTTGAACGCCCCCATGTGCTGAATCACATCGGCGATCGCCAACACTTTGGCCTCATCGAGATGCTTGACGCCTTCGAGCAGGGAAATCAATTCTTGAGGGGCTCCGCTCTTGCTGTCGACGCCGAAATCCTTCAACACCTGGACCGCATCGTTGAGGTATTTTCGCATCTTGCTCGTATCGCGGGGCTGAGACTGGGATTGCGATGCAGACGCTTGAGCTTGCTGGGACATGTTTTTGGGTCTTTGACGGATGTATGGTTGCGAAAGAAACCGACGACGGGCGTCAACACGCCTACCAAGTTAGCGCACCGATGCCCCAGACGCAATCGAGACGGTATCTTGTATTCTTGGGCACCGCCCCCCACGCCCTGTTTTCCCACATCAAACGCGATGAGCCAAGCACAAGCCAAACAGACGCAAATCGAAGTCCCCGGGCAACACCTGACGCTGCAGGAAACGTTGCGGGTGATGGACGTCGCCCGGGAAATGCGGGACCAGCGTGAGAAAGCCGAAGAGATGTTTCGCCGGGATGACCTCCGCGTCGCCCTCCGCGAAAAACTGATGCGGACGGCGCGATTGTCCGGCGATAACGTGACCGAGGCAGAAATCGATGCGGCGATCGGCCAGTACATGGAAACCCTGCACACCTACCAGGATCCCGCGCCAGGGTTGAAACGTTTTCTCGCCCACTGCTGGGTGTGGCGTGACAAGATTCTTTGGTCGATGGCCGGCGTCGCGGGATTCGCCGGCGGCCTTTGGTACCTCTTCGGTTAGCCCAGGATACGTGTGACATGACGATTTCCGGTCCGGCAATGCACCGTCTGCTGATGGACGGATACAGAGACGTGCAACAACGCATCGACCAGATGCGGTCCGAATGCTCCTCGATCGATGCCCAACGAGACCAATTGGGTGACGATCGCAGCGACGCGCTGATCAATCTGGCGGAATACTACCTGCCGGAGTTGACCCGCGAGTCGATCGAATCGTCTTGGGGCGAAGTCCGCGATCGCGTGCAGCAGGTCTTGATGCGAAAAGAAGACCATCGGCGTCGCGTATCGGCCGGCCTGGCCGAAGCCAACGAGCGGCGCTCGCTGCAAGAGGAGCGTTTGCTGGAAATCAATGCCGACTATGACGAAGCGAAAACCAAACAAGACGAACTTGCCTCGCAAGTCGAATCCGAATTGGCCGCCGACGAAACCTTTGTTTCACTTTCCAATCAAGCCGCGATGGCCGAAGCCGCCTTGGAGCGGGCCGAAGCCAACCTGAACGAGATCGAACAGGACGCCGCGCGAAAACTGCCGGGTTACGAAAACAGCACCCTGTTCACCTACCTGAGAGACCAGAAGTACGGCACCGACCAGTACGGCAAACGCGGCTTCACACGCCGGATGGATCGTTGGCTGGCGAAATACATCGATTACCACAAAGCCAGACAGAGCTACCAGTTCCTGGCCGATACTCCTGACCAGATGCGCAAACTGATCGGCGAGGACCGTGCGGCGCTCGACACCGTGATGGAAGAACTGGAAAAGCGACGCGACCTGGTCGTCAAGCGGCTCGGGCTGACCGCCGCCGTCTCCAAAGCCGAACAGTTGGGTGAGCGCCGCGAGCGGCAACTCGTGGAACTCGACAAGCTCCGCGACGAAACCGAATCGCTCCAGCGCGAGCTAACCGACTTGGAAGACACCCGCGGAGAATACTACCGCGAGGCCGTGTCCGCGATTCGCGAACGGCTCGCCGAGATCGACGCCCGCGACCTGGCCTCCAACGCCCGCCGAACCCCCTCGCTGACCGATGATCAAATCGTCGCTCGGATCCAGGGGGTCGACCAGAAACTCGACGACCTGGACGGCGACACCCGCCGACATCACGACGAAATTCGTGACATGCAACGCGGCATCGAAGCACTCGGCCGGCTGATCCAACGTTTCCGCGCGGCAAAGTTCGACGCCGCGCGTTCCCATTTCGAACCCTCGCTAGACATCCTGGACCTCTTGCATCGGGCCAAGAACGAACGCGACATCGACGACGTCTGGGACCGACTCCGCCGCGCCCAGCGTTGGGGGCCGACGCTCAGCAAGCAACTGGGCAACGTCGCCTCGCACCCGATGTCCCAAGTCTTGATCGGTGCGATGGCACTCGCCGCCGGGGCGGCCCAAAAGGACCACACCAACCGAGCCGCCCGCCGCCGCGGCCACTAAAAAGCGTCAGGGGCCCTTTTTTGCTATTCGGCCGCGATCGCGCGGAAGACGTCGTCCAGCCGACGACGAATCAAGGTCGACCACAGGTCATATCCGGCCTCGCTGAGGTGCAGTTTGTCTTCGACGAACAACTCCGCTCGCGGCGTGCCATCCGATTTCAGGTAATGGCTTGCGGTCGGAATGAAATAGGTGTTGGGCGTCGAAAGTGCGATCTCGCGAAGCCGTGCATTGACCGCGCGAATTTTCCCCCAGGCGTCAAACCGCTTTTCACACGGCGTGATCTCGATCAGAAAAAACGGGGCACCCGGCTGATGCTGGTGTGACACCGCGACGATGTGACGGGCGAGTGCCTCAATTTGGTCGGGCGTGTGATCGTCCGGGTTTCCGACCACGCCGTTGCCGACGAACATCACGATCGCACGGTACCGGTGCGGCGACACCAATCGATCGACAAAGACGGCCATGTCGGTGAACTTGGCACCCCCATAGCCGCGACGGATCGTTCGGTACGGGGCCATGTCGACGGCCATCGTCGACCAGCGGCGGATGCTGCTGCTGCCGATAAACAAGATTGCGTCATCGGGATTCGATTCCGTCCGATTGAGTTCGTCAAACGCAGCGATGTCGTCTGACCATTTCTTCTCCGCCGCGGCCCGGTACGGCGCCAACAACTCCTCGGCACTTCCCGATCCCTCCGGCTGGCCGTCTTGGGCGACCAGATTCAGGGTACCGGACGAAACCGCGGCAACGAACGTCACAAACAACAAGAACAAACGCATCATCAACTCGATCCCATTCGTTGGAATGTCAAAAGGTAAAGTCTCTCGGTGAACGAATGGCACATCATAGTCCAACTCGCCCCGGCCAGGCCGCCCCGCGGTACCGCTGAGACTCCATTGGTCCACGCTGCGATCGTATCGCGTATCCTATGGAGTCGTCCCACTTTACCGAGGCGTTCCATTGATTCATCCGCACCCCATCGCGTTGGTCTTCGTCACCCTGACTCTCTGCGGTGGACCATTGCTTCCCGTCGGCAGCGAACACGTCAGGGCCGACGAGATCGCCAGCGTCGACCCAAACGCCCGCCCCGCCTGGATCTGGGGCACCCAAGATCGCGTCGCCGGTCAGCGCGTCACGTTTTCAAAACCATTCCAGGTCCGGGCGGCGGTCGCTCGTGCAACGATGCATCTGGCCGCCGACTTCACGCGATGCTCGGTGATCTTGAACCGACGACCGTTGGCCCAGTTGGATGAATACGCGCCCTGGATGCAGTGGGACGTGACCGACCGGCTTGTCACGGGAACGAATCAGGTGTCGCTCGACTGCACCAGCGGCGACGGACCGGCCGCCATCGCGATGAGCCTGGAAGTGGTCTACGCGGATGGATCGGTCGAGACCCTTGTCAGCGGTCAGGATTGGACGACGAATCGTGGCGCCGCCGTCTCCTTGGGACGTGTCGCACGAGAGTTTTGGAACGTTTCCGAACTCGCCCAGATCTCGCCCTTCGAAGACTACGAACAATGGCGTCGCGCCAGCGGAGCGGATGCGGGGACCGACCCGGCAACCTTTGTGACGCAGCCGGGTTTCGAAGTCGATCTGGTTCGCTCGGCCGGACCGGACGAAGGTTCATGGGTCAGCATGGCACTGGATCCCCAAGGCCGAATCACCATC
>NZ_JBFHKV010000583.1:0-5302 GCF_041595215.1 Stieleria sp.
ATTGAACCGCATCGTTGAGTGTCACTTTGCGGAGGTTACCGGCGTTTGCTCCAGAGTCACCGCTCCCGGTTCGCAATAACAGGACGACGTCGGCTCCACGTCCGAACGGAACCAGGCGCGGGAACGTTGCCGAACGAGCTGATCAAGGCCTTCGGTTTTTCGCTGCGCCCGCCGTGCTTTTTCAAGCCCCAGCAACGCCCAGCCGTTACCCGGATTGCGTTCCAAATCCGTTTCATAAACCGACTCGGCGCGGGCGTAATTGCCCGACGCCATCAGCAGTGCCCCGAGTGCATGCCGAACCGGCTGCAACCAACTCGGCGGTTCGTCATACAGCAGTCGGTCTTCCAGTTCCGCGGCTTCTTGCAGCACACCAAACGCCTCGTCATGTTCGCCTTTGCGAAAGGCCAACTCGCCGTGCATCATCTTGCGAGCCAACGGGAACACCGCATGCGCCGGGTTGAATCCGATTTTCCAATCGGTCGGCACGGTCGCGGCGATTTTGTTGAAGGCTGCGATCTCCTGCTCCGCTTCGTCGATTCGTCCGAGCGCCGAGAACGCGATGCTGCGTGCGTAACCTCTCATCGCCCGGCTGACCGGTCGCGCGGCGGGGTAGTCCTCCAGCTCAAGAATCTCTTGCCAGCGACCGAAGCGTATCAGGACATGCGACAGTGCAGCGGCCCATCCGTCGGCGACTTGCGGGTAGCGTTGCATGAAGGTCTTCGGCACGTGCGTTTCAATTTCCCGCGCCGCCTGCAGCGCTTGTTCGTAACGGCCTTCCATCATCGCCGCGTACGCGAGAAAGTGCAGGTTGTGTGAGATATACAACCCGTAGTAATCTTGTTCGGCAGCCGAAGCCAGATAGCGCCGATCGGCTGCGACCGCGCGAACGTTTGCGTCGGCGGCATCCGAGTACCGCCCCACTCGGCCGTAGATGTGCGACGGCATGTGAGTCAGGTGACTGGAACCGGGAACCAACAACGCCAAGCGATCGGCAGCCGCTTCGGCACGCTCGGGTGATTTCGATGCCTCGACGGCGTGAATGTAATAGTGCAACGCACCGGGATGGTCGGGATCCAATTCGATCACCTTCTCCAGCGTCTGGACGATTTCCGAGGCGCGTCCCTTGGGGGCTCCCTCTTCGGTCCAGTAGTCCCAGGGCTGCAAATTCATCAACGCTTCGGCAAACAGCGTCCCCACGTCGGCATCATCGGGAAACTGGTCCCACACTTTCTCCATGGCGTCGGCATACTTCTTTTCAAGTTCCGCCGGATCCTCGGGGGCCGGCCACGTGTATCGGACTGCGACTGCCTGGACGAGTGCTTTTTCGACCGGTGACGCGTGCTCCAGTCGATGGAGTGCCGCGTTTCGCGCTTCCCACGCGGTCCGCGATTCCTGTTCGGTCATCGTCAGATCGTTGATGTTGATGCCGCTGGCATAGGCGATTCCCCACCAGGGAAGCACGCATTGCGGATCGAGCCGAGCGGCTTCCCGAAAACACCGAATCGCTTCGTCGTCGTTGAAACCGTACAGCCACTGCATGCCCTGATCGATGTACTTTTGTGCAACGGGAGACGTCGTTTCGGTCTCTCGCGAATAGTTCTCGAAACCGTCAAACAGAATCGCCGACGCGGTGTCGGGTGACGTGGTGTCCGGTGCCGGTGACTCGGTGACCGCGTCCGGGGAGCCGCGGGTGATCACATCGTGGGTATCACAGCCACCGGCCGCGAAGAATGCGAGTGACGCCAGAGCCGCATTCAAATAGTATCTTCTCTTTGGCATGAGAGTCTCCTGTTTGATGGAACGGTAAAACAGGCCGATACACGCGGGTTTGCGATTGGCCAGCCACACAGGGGGCGTGAATTCCGTTGTCACAGTGTGAATCTGGCGTCCTCATCCGATCATTAGACGACAATGCGTGATGCGACGTCCTCAGGTGAACTAAAATCGGCTCCTGATCCAATCGCTCAACCCCCACGGACACGATCATGATGCTCCGATCACTCCTTTGTTGTTTCGCTTTTTGCGTCGTCGTGTCAAACGTTGTGGCCGGCGAAATCTCGATCGGCAACGACTCGGGAACCCAGGTTTTCACGCTGCGGCAGGGAACAACGGTGGTCAAATTTGCTCCCGGCGCGGGCGCCAACGCGTACTCGATACGCGTCGATGACGTTGAGTATCTGCGACAACCGGAGTCGCTGGACAAACTGCCCGGCGTCGGATTCGGAAACCCCGTCTTGTATCCGACTCCGAATCGAGTCAAGGATGCGGCGTTCGAATTTGGCGGAAAAACGGTTCGTTTCCAGCCCAACGCGGGTGGCAATTTCATTCACGGTCTGGTCAATCGGCATGCTTGGCAATTCGTCCGATCCAGTTCCGATTCAACGCATGCTGCGATCACCTGCGTGGCCGATTTCGGTGACGGCACCGCGTTGCATTCGCAGTTCCCGTTTCCCCATCAGCTTTACTTGACCGTGACGGTCCGCGAGGGTGCGGTCCGCTGGACGTACAAGGTTGACAACACCGGTGGCACCGCCGCGGTGCCCTTCGGATTTGCCTTGCATCCGTATTTCGTTTACCAGGGCCGGCGTGAAAACACGTACCTGAAAATCCCAGCGACACATTGGATGGAATCGGAAAAGCAACTGCCATCGGGAGAGCTGGTTCCCAAGGACCAGTTGGATTATCCGCTCGGCGAGTTCATGTCGCTTGAGGGAACGACGTTTGACGACGTGTTCTGGGGCATGAAACCGGATCAGCCCACCGTCATCGACTATCGCGACGTGAACCGAAAGATCACCATCGCTGCATCCGAAGCGTTCACGCACCTGGTGGTCTGGACTCCGGACCGACCGTATTTTGGAGTGGAAAGCCAGACCTGCAGCACCGACGCGCACAATCTGCACGCGGCGGGCAAGACCCGCGAAGCGCACCTGCAGATCTGCCAACCCGGCCAAACCCTCAGCGGCTGGGTGGAATACCGATTCGGCGAGTGAATCATGGCGGGCGATTGGACACAGCCGGCTGGAGAATGGAGGCCGTGATCTCGGCTACAATGCCAGTGTTCTTGAACCTATTCGATAGAGGTCGATCAACATGTCCATCAGACGCCGCCGATTCCTCCAACAGACCGCGACGGGATGCGCACTGGCAATGGCTCCCGCTGGTCTGCTCGTCGATAGCACTCGGGTCGCCGCCGCCGACGGCGATGCGATTCCCGTGCCCGAACCACGGATCGCCCGATTCGAGCGAATGGCGTATGGCATGTTCATTCACTGGGGCCTGTACTCCCAACTGGGACGCGGCGAATGGGTCATGCATCGCGAGAAGATTCCCAAAGCCGAGTATCGCAAGCTGCGAGACACGTTTACGGCGAAAGCATTCGATGGCCGGAAGCTTGCAAGAACGGCACGCGTGGCGGGCATGAAGTACATCACGCTCACCGCGCGACACCATGACGGGTTCAGCCTTTATGACACGCGAGGGTTGTCCGAACACGACGCCATGCACACGCCGGCCGGCCGTGACCTCATTCTGGATTTTGTCAATGGATGCCGAGCGGAAGGGATCACGCCGTTTCTCTACCACACGACGCTCGACTGGTGGCAGGAGAGCTTCGAAACAGACTTCGACGCCTACCTGGACTACCTGAGAAAATCAGTCGAGATCCTTTGCACGGAATATGGCCCGATCGGCGGATTCTGGTTCGATGGCAATTGGAGTAAGAAGAACGCGGACTGGAAAGAAGGTGAGTTGTACAAGACGATCCGGCGTCATCAACCCGAAGCGATCATCGTGAACAACACCGGCCTGAGCCACCGCGGGGCTCTGGGGCATCCCGAAATCGACTCGGTGACGTTTGAGCAGGGCCGCCCCACCCCGCGAGATCACCGTGGAAAACCGAAGTACGTGGCCGGCGAGATGTGCCAGACCATGAACCGGCACTGGGGGATTGGCAAGAATGATTTTGCCTACATGGGCCCACCGGAAATTATTGAGAACCTTTGTGCGTGCCGCAAAGTCGGCGCCAACTATCTGCTGAACGTCGGACCGACGGCGGAAGGCGCGATACCGGAATACGAGGCCGCCACGCTTCGACGCAGTGGTGATTGGGTCGCCATGCACGCCGAAGCCGTTTACCAAGGTCGGCCGGCGGGGCTCCAGGGCGAGGGCGACGACTTTGGCCTGGATGCCAACGGCACCATGTACTTGTTTGTCCATCACTTGGGTACGCGTGGTGATGCGAACGTCGCGGTGGGGCCGACCGGCGCTGGACCGCGTACGTTCACAGGCATCAAGACAAGGATTGACTCCGCTGTCTGGGTCGACAATGGGGAGAAGCTGAAGTTTGAACAGGACCTGGATGCCGGTACGCTCACCGTCCGCTGCACCGGGTTCCCCTACGGCACCAACACGGTCGTGCGGTTGGTGCGACTCTCATGACGGGCGTCCGATGAGATGGATTAGAATCCAGCCATGATTTCTTCGCTCTCCTTCAACGGTAGATTTGATGTTTCGAACACTCGTTCTTTGCACGGTTGTCTGGATGGCTGACGCGTTGATCGGTTCATCGGCAGCCAGTCCTGTTCACGCCGAAACCGCACAACCGAAGCGTTGGGCGATTGTGATCCATGGCGGTGCGGGCGGAGATCCGTCGAAGTGGAGTGATGAAAAACGCAACGCACGCCTGGATGGATTGGAGGCGGCACTGAAAATCGGACGCGACCTGCTCGCCGGCGGCGGTTCGTCACTCGATGCGGTGGAAGCGGTGATCCGGTCGTTGGAAGACAACGCCAGCTTCAACGCCGGCCGGGGTGCGGTGCTGACCCAAGCCGGAAACGCGGAGCTGGATGCGTCGATCATGGATGGACGCAACCGTGCCTGCGGTGCGATCGCCGGCGTGACGACCATCAAAAACCCGATCGCGACGGCGCGATTGGTCATGACCGACACCAAACATGTGTTGCTGGTCGGCGACGGCGCCGAGGCCTTCGCGGCGTCTAAAAACGTGCCGTTGGTCGACCCAAAGTATTTTTTGAGCCACCGTCGGCGGACGCCGCAGCAATCGGATCCGTCGGAACATCCGCACCTGGGCACCGTCGGTTGCGCCGCACTCGATTTGGAGGGGAACCTTGCCGCGGGAACCAGCACCGGTGGCACGCCGAAAAAACTGCCCGGCCGTGTCGGCGATTCGCCGATCGTGGGCGCGGGCACGTTCGCCGACAATGCGTCCTGCGCCGTTTCGGGAACCGGCGTCGGCGAGGAATACATCCGCAACGCCGTGGCCTATGACATCGCCGCTCAG
>NZ_JBFHKV010000584.1:0-5298 GCF_041595215.1 Stieleria sp.
CCATCCAAACCAACCGACAGCAGCCGAAGCCCGTGTCGGAAGGCTGGTACAGCTCAGACGCTTTTACGGACGACGCGATCAAACAGATTGATGCAGCCCGGAACACAGGAAAGCCGTTTTTCACCTATCTGGCATACAACGCGCCGCACAGCCCCTTGCATGCCCCACGCGAGAACGTTGAAAAATACTACGACCGCTACCTCGCCGGCTGGGACTCGCTTCGCAGGGAACGCTTTGAGCGGATGAAAGCGATGGGGCTGATCGATGACCGCTATGTCATGTCACAACCCGAAGCAGAAGTGCGGCGATGGGACGAATTGCCCGAATCAATCCAGAAGCAAGAAAGCCGTCGCATGGCCGCATACGCCGGCATGCTCGACCGTCTTGACTGGAACGTCGGTCGTTTGCTGCGGCATCTGCGGGAGCAGCAACTCGACCACAACACGCTGGTTCTGTTCATGGCCGACAACGGAGGCGCGTACAGCAATGGTGATCTTCGCACCTACGACCAGCAAATCCCCTGGAAAGCCGGTACGAATCCCTTCGCATCCAACGGCTGGTCGTATCTGAAGAACACGCCGTTTCGCTGGTACAAGTCATGTGCCCAGGAAGGCGGCGTTTCCGTTCCCATGATTGTGCGATGGCCGAACCAATTAGCGCAGCAAGCCGGTGAGATTCGGAATCAGCGACTGCACGTGACGGACCTCTATCCAACGTTTCTGGAACTTGCGGGGGCATCGTATCCGAGAGTCGACGGGGATCGCCAACTGGAGCCGCTTTACGGAGATTCACTGCTGCCGCTGTTACGCGACGCTTCGTTGCCCGACCGCGCGATTCACGACGAGATCTTTTGGTGCTTCAACCAGACCGGCAAAGGCTTGGTGAAAGGCGACTGGAAGATATCATCGATCAGTGACGGACCGTGGCGGCTTTACAACATCAGCAATGACCCCGCCGAATCGAAAGACTTGGCAGCCGAACGACCCGATCGCGCTGCCGAGATGAGCGAACATTGGTTTCAGTTTGCAAAAGACCGAACCACCATGCCGCTCGCTTGGCGTGCCCCGTTGAGTACTTTCCAAGAAGGCTGGGGGTTCCATCGCATTCGCATGGCGATGCCGGGCTATGTCCGCGCGGTGCCAGCATCGTCGGCCATGAATGTCCCTTGTGAGACGGATTTAACGTTTCATTTTTCGCATCCAATCAGTTTTGCCCAATCCGCCGGCAAGACGTTGCGATTGTATGAAGTGAGCAACATCGACGACGCCGTCTGGCAAGCCGATCCCGAACCCGGACATCCGGCGGAAGGAGCAATGCAGGTCACGTTTGATGATCTGCCTAGGCTCAAGCCGAACACGACCTACTTTGCTTTGTCTGACGGAGGCTGGATCACCGTAGGCAACAAGCCAGCGGTCGGGCTGAACGATGGCGCTTTTTGGTATCGGTTCCGCACCGGATCCGAGTAAGCCAGCATCACGTTTCTTGATTGGCGTCCTTCGAAATCGGTGTTCGTTCTGCCAAGGTTTCCGCACGGCAAAAGACGGGGACTGATCGTGCGGAAATGGGGTCAGGTACCAAAAACCAAATGGCCCAACGGGTGCTTCGCATTTTTCGTACCTGACCCCTTTTCCGCGGCACCCTACATCTAAAAGTTGACGGAGCACTTACATCGTGCGTTTGTCGGGAGGCAGCGGTGGGATCGACGGCCGTCAGGTCAGGTTAAGAAAAGACATGCAGGGTGCGTGTTTGGCTATGGAGTGCAAAATCCCTGATCTCAGAATGAACCGGGGAAATACAATGAGACGGCAAGCCGGATCGTCCTTGCCATTGGAAACGTCTCCCTTCACTTCAGTGCTGTTCGCTACGCCACCATGTCGCCGTTCAAACTTGTTGCTTTGGTTGTCGCTGTTCCTTTCGCCGTGCTTGGTGGTGTCCCCGCTGCGACCGCGCGTGAAGCTGTCCGCTACGAACCGCAACAAACGATCGCCGCGGAGCAGTGGGACATCGTTGACATTCGGTTTCAGGTCGGGTCGATACCCGAACAGCCGGTCGACGTCGATTTCTCGGCGACGTTTTCCGATCGGTCCGGCAAGTCGATGGCGGTTGCCGGCTTCTACGACGGCGGCAATGAGTACGTGATTCGTTTTACACCGCCCTCAAACGGCGAGTGGAGCTACGAAACGTCGTCCTCGTTGTCCGGATTGGACGGTCAAAAGGGATCGCTGTCGGTGCGGTCAGCGGGCGAAGGACGGCGAGGGGCTGTCCTTGTGGATTCCGAGTCGAAACAGCGATTCGTTCATCAGAATGGCGACAGCAACTATCCGATCGCCTTCGAAGCGGATTGGTTGTTCGCGCTCGATGCCGAGAATGCGAACGATATCCCGAAAACGCGAATGCTGGTCGATACCCTGGCGGACAATGGATTCAATCAAATCGTGATGAACGTCTTCGCCTACGACGTCAACTGGGCGAAAGACGCTTCACTCGATCCGCAATACGACTTCGGAAGCCCGCGTGTGTTTCCGTTCAACGGCACAAACCAGGATCCCGATCACAGTGGTCTGAACATTGAATACTTTCAGCGGCTCGACCGCGTCCTTGATTATCTCGATCAGAAAGGTGTCGTTGCCCACCTGATGATTTACGTCTGGAACAAGCGAGTGGCGTGGCCGGAGGCGAAGTCTGACGCCGACAATCGTTATTTCGATTATGTCGTTCGTCGCTACCAGGGTTACCCTAATCTGGTTTGGGATATCTCGAAGGAAGCTCTCGGCTACGGTCACAACGATGTGAGCTATATCACCGATCGAATTCAGCGGCTACGCGACAACGACGCTTATGATCGGCTGGTCACGGTTCACGACTACGGTTACTGCCGCAAGTTCCCCGAGCAAGTCGACTTCGTTTCGGTTCAATTGTGGAGTTCAGAACTTTACGGCGTGATGCGGAATGTCTGCGAGGCGATTCCGGGCAAGCCGATTCTGAATATCGAGCACGGCGGGTACGAACGAAGTCCCTATGTCGTGTTCACGGGGAATTACACGTCGCCGGAAGTGTGCCTGGAACGCGCGTATCAATGCGTGTTTGCCGGCACCTTTCCGACGCATTATTGGCAGGGGGCTGCCTGGAACGTCGTCATTGCCGACATCGAATCGCTCGATCCTGGCGACCGTCCGCGGTTGGATTATTACCGGCATCTGCGGGAGTTTGTCGATCGCTACCAGATCGATCAGTTGATCGCCGGGGAAAAGAAGAGCAATGCGGGATTCTGTCTGCACAACGGCAAAGATCGATTCTTGTATTACGTGCCGAAAGAGTGTGATTATCTGGGTTTGCGCCCGCCCAAAGACCGCGGCGATACGATGGAACTTGTTTGGTTCGATCCGTTCAGCGGAGAGTATGGTGAACCGTTTGAAATGAAAATGACCCAATGGCCGTCGGTAGACGTTCCGGCTGGAAATGGGTTTCGCATCCTGATCTGTGACCTTAAGGACCAAGAATGAGCTTTTTGATCAGTCGCCGAACTTCGATTTCGATTGCGCTGTTGCTGTTTGCCGTCGCCCGATCGTTTGCGGCCGAAAAGCCCAACATCATCGTCATCATGGCCGATGACATGGGCTACGCAGACACCGGATTTACAGGGTCCAAAGAGATCTTGACGCCCAACTTGGACGCTCTGGCCGCGTCCGGGGTGGTGTTCCGGCAGGGTTACGCCAACCATCCATTTTGCGGGCCGACGCGTGCCGCTCTGCTTTCCGGTCGATACCAACATCGTATCGGATTCGAAACGAACCCTGCTTTCGATCCGTCCAATCCGATCATGGGCATCGATCCGGACGTGACGCTGTTTCCCAAGCGATTGCAGAACGCGGGCTACGTCACGGGGTGTGTCGGCAAATGGCACCTTGGGGCAGCCGAGCCGTTTCATCCCAACAACCGTGGATTCGATTACTTCTACGGATTTCTCGGTGGCGGGCATGATTACTTTCAGATTGATTTAACCAAACCGGTCAAGGAGGGCTATCTGCAAGGACTGACGCGTAACGACAAACCCGCAACATTCGACGGCTATCTGACCACGGCACTCAGCCGAGATGCCGCCCGTTTTGTCAATGACAACAAGGACAAGCCGTTCTTTTTGTACGTGGCTTACAATGCGCCGCACGCCCCGTTGCAGGCACCTGCCGAAGACATCGAGAGATACAAGCACATTCCGGACAAGAAGCGGCGGACGTATGCCGCCATGGTCGACGTGATGGACCGCGGCATCGGTGAAGTGATCACGGCGGTCGAGAAGAATGGCTTGCGCGACAACACGCTGATCTTTTTCCTGAGCGACAACGGCGGGCCGCAAGCATCCAAACAAAAGCCTGGGAAGTGGAACGGTTCTTCCAACCAACCCTTTCGCGGCGGCAAAGGAGACCTCTACGACGGTGGCGTCCACGTTCCTTTCATTGCATCGTGGCCAGCCAAAATCCCAGCTGGAACCAGCTTCGAACCGCCAGTGATCTCGATCGACATCTCCCGTACGGCCGTCGCTGCGGCAGGCGGAAGTCCCGGGGGCAAGCAGGCGATGGAAGGCGTCGACTTGCTGCCGTTTGTCAGCGGCGATCAAGGCGGTGTTCCTCACGAGGCTCTCTACTGGCGCAGCGGAACGAAGTGGTCGGTGCTTGCCGCGGACGGAACCAAGCAGGTCCAAGACAACGAAAGCGACTCTCCGCAATTGTTCTTCTTGCCGGACGATGTCTCGGAAGCCAACGACTTGATCGCGTCCCAGCCAGAACGCTCGAAGGCGTTGCAAGAAAGCTGGGAGCGTTGGGACGAAGCGAACGTCCCATGCCGCTTGCTGGGCTACATCGACTATCACAAGCAACGTGACCGGTTTTTCTTGGAGGCGATTCCAAAGGCAGCCACGGAGTCCGGTTACGAACCGACGGTCAAGGGCAACTTCAAATAGGGCGTGAGCCCTTGCCCGAGGCCGAACGGCCGGCGACTTCCATTCACTTGTCACTAACACGATCAATACGATGCCGTACTTTTGTCGACTCGTCCTTCTGATTGGATCTGCGGCTTTTGTCGCCGCGGGGACCTCTCCTGCTCAAACGCTCAGCAAAGAAGGTCAGGATCAGAAGGCGACTCACGACTATTTGTTTGACACGTTTCTTGAAGGGCGTGAAACCAAGTTCGTCGGATCGGGGCGGGATCGCGGCTTGAAAGAAGTCACGGTCATGACGGAGACGAAAGAGATCCGACATGGCGACGAGGTCTTGCTGCCAGAGGGTGCCGAGCGGGTCGCGG
>NZ_JBFHKV010000585.1:0-5298 GCF_041595215.1 Stieleria sp.
CGTTGGTCGACGAGGACTTGGCGGCGGGGATCGGGCCGCGGGAAGCACTGAAACGCGGCTACCGCACGATCCTTTGTTCGCCCCGTTTCCTGTTTCTCACCGAAACACCCGGCGAACTCGATGACCATGCGGTTGCTTCGCGATTGAGTTTTTTCTTGTGGTCGACGATGCCCGACCAGACGCTGATGGCGGCGGCCGATGCAGGTGAATTGACCCACCCGGAAACTCGTCGTCATCATGTCCAACGCATGCTCAACGACGACCGTGCCGAGGCCTTGGTCGACGCGCTGGCCGATCAGTGGCTGAACCTTCGCGAGATCGATTTCACGTCGCCCGACGCGGGACTGTATCCAGAATTTGACGAGACGCTTCAACAGTCGATGATCGACGAGACCCACGCGTTTCTGGCAACATTAATTCGCGACGATCTGCCGGCGGCAAACATCGTCGATTCCGATTTCGCGATGTTGAACGAACGATTGGCGAAACATTACGATATTCCAGGGGTTCATCATCAGAATGTCCAGAAAGTGTCGTTGGCGCCCGAACACCATCGCGGCGGATTGATCACTCAAGGCTCGATATTGAAAGTTACCGCCAACGGCACCACCACTTCACCGGTGGTCCGCGGCGCGTTCATCAATGAACGCATCCTCGGCGTCGAAATTCCTCCGCCACCGGACAACGTCCCGGCGATCGAGCCAGACATCCGCGGCGCGGTCTCGATCCGTGATCAACTCGCCAAGCACAGCGACCAAACGTCCTGCGCGGCCTGCCACATCAAAATCGATCCGCCGGGCTTCGCACTGGAAAACTACGATGTGATCGGTGGTTGGAGGACGCGGTATCGTAACTCCAAAGCCGCCCGGAAAGGATTGCCGGTCGATCCGCATCACCAAACCGCCAAGGGCGAAGCGTTCGAGGACATCGAGCAATTCAAGCAAATTGTGTTGCGAGACCCCGAGCAGATCGCGCGAAATTTCACGCATCAGTTGGTCACCTATTCGACCGGCGCGCCGGTTTCCTTTAGCGACCGACGGGTGATCGAAGCCATCCTTGATCAGACCCAACCCCAACGCTACGGCATCCGCTCGCTGATCCACGCGGTCGTCGACAGCCCGATCTTTCTCACCAAGTAGGCCCGTCATGAAGTTCACCAATACAAAACTCGATCGACGCACGGTGCTGCGAGGCTCGGGGCTGGCCGTCGGGTTGCCGTTTCTCGACGCGATGGTGCCGGCGATCGCGAGTGCCGCCGAAACCGAAGCCCCTCGACGCTTTGTCAGCTTCAGCCTCGGCCTCGGCTTGCACGGTCCGAACCTGTTCCCGAAACAGTCCGGTTTCAACTACACGCCGTCACCCTACCTGGCGGAGATCGCGGACATTCTGCCCGAGATGACGGTGTGCTCGGGCGTGTCTCACCCGCAGGTCGCCGGCGGACACCGCGCCGAAGGCACGATCCTGACCGCTGCACCGCTGAGTCGATCGGATGCGAACTTTCGCAATTCGGTGTCGCTGGATCAATTAATGGCCAAGCACTTGGGAGACCAAACACGGTTCCCCTCCTTGGTGCTCAACGCCTCGGGTGACAATTCGAGTCCTTCGTACACTGAAAACGGCGCGATGATTCCGCCGGAGATGTCGCCATTGCGGTTGTTCGAGCAACTGTTTGTCGCCGACGCCCCGGCGGTTCGCAAACAAGATTCGGCTCGGATGCGACACGGTCGCCGGGTCATGGATCTGGTCGCCGAAGAAGCGAAGTCGTTGCAACGGACGCTGGGAGCCGGCGATCGCGACAAACTGGACAACTACTTTACGGCGGTCAACGAGTTAGAAAAACGACTCGCCGCCAACCAGGCTTGGATCAATCGCCCGAAGCCGCAAGTTGGCAAACCCGAATCGCTTGCCCAATCGGTTTCTGACGGGATTGAAAAACAGCGGGCGATGTTCGACGTGATGGCGTTGGCGCTGCAAACCGATTCCACGCGTTTCATCACGTTGCACTTGGGCAATGGCGGCAAGGTCGAACTCGACGGGGTCACCGAGGCGCACCACGCGCTCAGCCACCACGGCCAGGACGAGCAAAAGCTGCGGCAGCTCGCGATTCTGGAAAACGCGCTGCTCGCCGAGTGGGCCGATTTCGTTCGAAAGCTCAAGACGGTCCAGGAATCGTCCGGCACGCTGCTGGATCAGACGATGGTGTTGTTGACATCCAACCTGGGCAACGCGTCCAGTCACGACAACAAAAACATGCCCGTGCTGTTTGCCGGCGGCGGGTTCAAGCACGGCCAGCACCTGGCGTTCGACACCAAGAACAATTACCCCCTGCCCAATCTGTATCTGTCCGCGTTGCACCGATTGGGATTGCACCACGACCGTTTCTCGACCAGCACCAGCACGATGACGGGACTGGAACTGGCCTAAAGGGCCGGTTGATCGAATCGAGACTCCGCAATCAACGCGATGTTCCTCCTGAAGTAGGGCATGCTGTGCATGCCGGTCGCCTGAATCGGCGGGAATCCTAGCGAATCGCCGATGACGGGGCCCGTATCGGCTGACGGTCGCCTCCGGTAGTGAATATGATGTGCGTCCCTCCGCATCCCACCTTCACGCTTCACTGATTCACACGCAATGAAGAAACCCGCCCCTTTCAGTCAGGTCGTCGCCGAGTCGCTATGAAAGCAGAGACACTCACACGACGCAGACCCATCGTTGCTCGGTCTTGGTGGCCGTTTGTTTTCGCGATTGCAATTGTCATCCCCGGCGTCGCACGAACCGAGGAACCAACGCCCGAGACGTCAGACGCGGATTCGATCGCCGCACCGATGGTCAGCGGATTTGATCGATTCGCGCGGCATGATGAACTCTCCCCGACGCTGGCCGGGTCGCTGATGATCAGCGAATTGAGTTGTGTCAGCTGCCACGCTTCGGACGATCCTTGGCTGCAACCCAAACGCGGTCCGCGGCTGACCGGTGCCGGTAATCGGCTGCAACCCCAGTGGCTGAAACAGTATCTGGCCGATCCCGCGGCGATGAAACCTGAAACGACGATGCCCCACGTGTTGTCGCAGCTTCCGGAATCGGAACGCGGCGAAGCGATCGACGCGCTGGTTGCATTCTTGGGTTCCCAACAACAACCGTTTGCCGTGATCAAAGCCGGTGGTGCCTTGCCGGTGGTCCACGAGTTTTGGAAACGGGGCGACGCCGATCGCGGCAACAAACTGTATCACACGGTCGGTTGTGTGGCCTGCCATGACCCCGACCCGAATTACGAAACGGTCGAATCCAAACCATCGGCGATCGACGAGTTGATCGAACAACTCGATCCGGAAGAAATCGCCGATCTGGGTTTGGCCAGCGAAGCACGGCGAGTGGATTCGGTGCCGCACGGGGATCTAGTCAGCAAGTACTCGCTGCGCTCGTTGACGATGATGCTGCTGGATCCGACCAAGACACGCCCCAGTGCGCGGATGCCCTCGTTGCGACTCTCACCGCTCGAAGCCGCGGACATCGCCGCCCATCTGCTTCGGGACCAAACGGCGAAACAGATCGACATGCAGCCCAACAGTGCGCCGCAAACGATGGTGGAAAAAGGACGGGGGCTGTTCGTCGCCCTGCGCTGTGCGTCGTGCCATGATGCATCTGACGCATTGACTGGAGAATCGTCCGGTGCGTTGACCGTTGCGGCGGCAAAGCCCCTGTCGCAGCTGAATGCCGACGCCGGACCAAGTTGCATCGAGAACCCCGACGGCGAGATGCCCCGATATGCGTTGGACAACGAACAACGCCGTGCAATCCTCGCGCGTCTGGCGGGCGGACCTTCGGAAAATCGCACCGCCGCCGATGAGGTGGATTTCCGGATGCTGCAACTGAATTGTTATGGCTGTCATCGTCGCGACGAACGGGGTGGAGTCGGACGGTTTCGCAAGGCCTACTTCGAAACCGTCGGCCACGTGGACTTGGGTGACGAAGGTCGGTTGCCGCCGACGCTGGGCGGAGTGGGCCGGAAATTGCTTCCCAAAGCGCTGGCGGCCGTCTTCCATCCCAAGACAGTCCCCCACCGTCCCTTCATGACCGCGCGCATGCCGTCTTATTCTGCGGACATGGTTGATCCGCTGGTCCGTGGATTTCAAGAGGCCGATCGAGTGGACCAATCTGACGCGGTTGACATTCTGCCGCCGCAGAAGGAGATGGCTGATGCCGGACGCGACCTGGTCAACACGGGCTGTGTCGGTTGCCATGCTTTCCGCGGCGAGAGTTTGCCCGGTGTCGTCGGGATCGATTTGGCGGGGACCACCAACCGCATCGATTCAAAGTGGTTCTATGAATTCGTGCTCAATCCCAGCGCGGTCAAAAAACGGACACGCATGCCCACCTTTTTCCCAGACGGAAAGAGCAATCGGCCGGAGTTGCTCGACGGCGATGTTCGGCACCAGATCTCTGCGATCTGGGCGTATTTGAAAGACCTGGATAGGGAACCACTGCCGGAAAAGATTGAGACGGTGCGTTCGGCCAACTACGAACTCGCGCCCAGCGGCAAACCAATCGTGCTGCGGACATTCATGGAACAAGCGGGAACGCACGCCATCGCGGTCGGATTTCCACAAGGCGTCCATTTTGCATTCGATGCCGAGCAGATGCGGTTGGCAATCGGATGGAAGCAGCGTTTCCTGGACGCCCGTGGCACTTGGTTCGAACGTTTCACCCCGCCGGCGGATCCGTTGGGCGACGCCCAGATCGCAATGCCGGCCAGTCCCGTGGTGATCGTTGATGAAAACGGCGGTGAACACGAGGGCGTGAATGCCGGCTACCGATTCCGCGGCTATCGGCTGGATGCTGCCGGCGTACCGACGTTTTTGTACGACGTCGCTGGCTGGTCGATCGAAGACCGCATCGAGGCAACGGAATCCGGAACGCTCAAGCGTTCAGTGACAGCCAGACGCGCACCGTCAGTTCGCGGCGATACCTCAGACCAGAAACTACACCTGCTCGCTCATGCGGCCGAGCGACTGAAACCGCAAGGCGAGTTCGCCGTTTCCGATCAACAAGGTTTGACCGTCACCCTGACGGAGGCTCTGGCGCGAACGGGTTCGTTGCGTCGGTCCGGTGACAGCGACCAGTGGCTGATCCCCTTGGACTCGCAAAACAGGAACACCGCCATTTTGGAGTATCGTTGGTGATTCGAATTTTGATCTTGGCGTTGACGACGCTCACGTTTCCGCTGTCGATGGTGCGGGGCGGTGAAGAAGAATATTATCGGCTGATTGATGTATCGGTTGCCAAAGCGGCGACGGACTC
>NZ_JBFHKV010000586.1:0-5295 GCF_041595215.1 Stieleria sp.
ACGGCCGAGGCGGAGCGTCGACGAGAGATCCGGCAGCTACGCGAACGGGCCCGGCAAAACCTGGACGCTTTCAAGCAGCGATGTCGCACTGCCGGGATCAGCGTCGAGTGTTGTGGAAAAAGCGGGGATGTGGCAGAGCAGATCGTGACGGAGGCCCAACGATCGGACCTGATCATCCTGAGCCGCGATACGCCCTTGGAATCGGCAACGTCCGCCAACAGCACCT
Organism: Stieleria sp.; assembly: GCF_041595215.1. Classification (NCBI taxonomy): domain Bacteria; kingdom Pseudomonadati; phylum Planctomycetota; class Planctomycetia; order Pirellulales; family Pirellulaceae; genus Stieleria; species Stieleria sp. The sequence goes on from NZ_JBFHKV010000586.1 coordinate 227, forward strand.
TGGGCAAGGTGCTCCGTCAGGCTCCGCGTCCGCTGATCACGGTGCCCCTGTCACTGCCTCAGCAAGACCATGTGCTGATTGCCTATGACGGCAGCCGGCCGGCCGGACAAGCGCTGTTGGCGTTCGTCACGTTGGGTCTGGGCGCGGGCAGAAAGGTCCACGTCGCGACCGCAGCGGCTTCGGTCGAATCGGCCCGGATGATCGCGCAGCCCGCCATTGATTTTCTACAGCTTCACGGCGTTGACGGTCAGCTGCACGCGATCGAAGGGGAAACGAAGGTCGAACACGCGTTGTTGAGTCTCGCCGCCGAGGTGGACGCGGGGCTGCTGGTCGCCGGATCGTGTGGCCATTCACGGATCCGCGAGGTGCTGCTCGGATCGTTCACCCAGACGTTGATCGAAGCGTCGCATCTGCCGCTGTTCTTGTTTCATTAAGACGGGCAATCTCGTCCGCCCACCGGTAGCGGAAGCGGCGAAGACTCTTGATCTCTGTGCGACATAGCCGCGTGCGTATCCGCCCGCGCTCGCTGAGGTATCGCAACATTTCGTGACGCGTTGTCTCACGTCTTCGTTGCGACGCTCTGCAGTTCGTTTCGCATGCAGATCTTTTTCCACCCCGACAGGCAACGCTGTGAAGCATTTTTTAGCGGTAGGGCGCGAGCCCTCCGGTGTTTCGGGAACGATGAGGGATCGGAGGGCTTGCGCCCTGCCGCTAACACCTCGTCAAACGCAGGGAATAAATGCTTCACAGCGTTGCCCGACAGGATTGGCTGGCGGCGTGAGATTCCCAGGCTTTTCCCGGCAGAATCTGCCAATCACCCGCATCAGGGATCGGCGTCGCGCCACACGCCAAGTTTTAACGGGGTCGGAACACGACGTGCGGTAGTGATGGACGGAGAAAAACCATTTGGGGGATCGACGTAACAGGCGTATCACGAAGAGGGACCAGCGGATGACGAAGTTGAGAGGTGGACTGACCATGGGCTTGGTGGTCATCGTCGTGGCGGCAGTTTGGCCGGCCGCGATTTGGACGGCACCGATCTGGGCGGCACCGGGTGCGAACGCCGGTGATTGGCCACAGTTCCGCGGGGCCAATGGGAACGGGGTGGCCGAGGGCGTTGACTATCCGTTGACATGGAGTCCGGAAGAAAACGTCAAGTGGAAAGTCGATCTTCCCGACGCCGGGGCCGGCAGTCCGATCGTTTCGGGCGGACGTGTGTTCCTCGCCAGCGCCACCGAGGACGGTCGCCAACGCAGTCTGCTTTGCATCGACCGCAGCGACGGAAAGCTGCTCTGGACGCGGACGGTCGAGTATGGTGAAGACATCACGCATTCAAAGAACCCGTTCGGCAGCACGACGCCCGCCGCCGATGGCGAGCACGTCGTCGTCTGGCATGGTTCGGCGGGATTGCACGCCTATGACTTTGCCGGAAAGCCGCTTTGGTCGCGCGATCTGGGCGAGTTCAAACACATCTGGGGTTATGGCTCGTCGCCGATCATTTACAAGGACAAGGTCCTGCTGCAAACGGGCCCGGGAGAACGCGTTTTCCTGACCGCGATTGACTTGGCCAGCGGCAAGACCCTGTGGGAAACCCACGAAGCCTACAGCGGTGACAAGAGCCCCGACGACGTCGGGTCATGGAGTACGCCGGTGGTCGCCCAAGTCGATGGCCGACCGCAGGTGATCTGTGCCATGAGCACGCGAGTGAACGCCTACGATCTCGACAGCGGCGATCTGATTTGGTGGTGCGACGGATTGAACGGTTCGCGTTACGACGTGGTCAGCTCTTCACCGCTGATCGGTGAGGGCATCGGTTTCGCCATGGCCGACCTGCGCGGTCCGGCGATGGGTTTCAAGCTGGGCGGCATCGGCAACGTCACCGCATCGAATCGGCTGTGGCACGTCGAGAAACGGAACCCGAGCAGCGTCGGCACGGGCGTCCTGGTCGACGGTCACATCTTTCGACCCAACTCCGGTCCCGGCACGCTGGAATGTTTGAATGCCGAAACGGGCGAGAGTGTGTGGAAGAGTCGAGCGAAGGATCATTGGGCGTCGATGGTGCTGGCCGGTGGGCACTTGTACGCGCTCAGCCAACGCGGCACGACGATCGTTTTGAAGCCCAACCCGCAATCGTATGAAGAGGTTGCCAGCAACGACTTGGGCGGCGTGACCAACGCGACGCCTGCGTTCTCGGAGGGGCAAATCTTTATCCGCACGGAAGAGCATCTGTATTGCATCGGCAAGTGAGTTCGTTGAGTTTGTCTAGGTAGTTCCTGTGAAAGTCCACGCCCCCGAAGCGATTCTCCCCACGCTGACCGCGACGGTCGGAGTCGTGTTGCTGGCGTTCTGGTTGGCGACCGGCCCGCCGAGCGATCTGGAACCGCGGACTTCGGGACGCGACGGCACGATCGACCGGTCCGGCCAGACGGCTCGCCCCGAGCCGGGACAGCCGATCGCCGGGCCTGGAACCGCGTCGGACATTCCCGGCCAGTGGCCAGGATTCCTCGGTCCGGGCCGCGATTCGATTGCAACCGACGGCCCACCGTTGGCACGGTCCTGGCCCGCCGAAGGTCCCCCCGTGCTCTGGTCGATCGACGTCGCCGAGGGTTACGCCGGCGCCGCGATCAGCGACGGGCGAGTCTACGTGTTGGATTACGACGAGGAAGCCGAAGCCGACACGCTGCGTTGCTTGTCTCTCGACGACGGCCGCGAAATCTGGCGCAACAGCTATCCCGTGGTCGTCGCGTTTCATCACGGCATGACACGAACGGTGCCGACCATCGTCGGTGACTACGTGATCACGATGGGGCCCCGTTGTCATCTGGCGTGTTGGGATGCGGCGACCGGAAAATCGCATTGGTTGATCGATCTGGAACGCGATCATGGAACCCGAGTGCCGGAATGGTATACCGGCCAATGCCCGTTGGTGGATCAAGACCGTTTGATCGTTGCCCCTTGTGGCGACGCGATGTTGATGGCGATTGATTACCGGACGGGCGACGTGATTTGGCAGTCACCGAATCCTAAGGGCTGGAACATGACGCATGTTTCTATCGTTCCGATGGAGTTGCAGGGACGTCGGACGTATGTCTACTGCGCCAGCGGCGGCGTCGCCGGCGTTGCGGCCGACGACGGAACACTGCTTTGGGAAACGACCGCCTGGAAAGAAATCAATGCCACCAGTCCGTCACCGGTGGTGTTACCCGATGATCGTCTTTTCCTGTCCCGAGGCTATGGATCGGGAGCATTGATGTTGCAACTGGTCAAGACCGACAGCGGGATCGAGGCCCAGAGCCTGTTCGAACTGACGCCCAAACAGTTCAGTTCCGAACAGCAGACACCGATCTACCGCGACGGCCATCTGTTCGGCATTCGAAAGGTCGGCGCAAAAACGATGGTCTGTTTGGACCTCGATGGCAATGAGGTTTGGGACAGCGGCGGCGATCGGTTCGGACTCGGTCCCTACCTGTTCGCCGACGACCTGCTGCTGATCTTGGACGACGACGCAACGCTGACGGCCGCCGAGGCGACTCCGGCCGGCTACATACGACTGGCCCGGCACAAGGTGCTACCCGGCGGCCACGATGCCTGGGGCCCGATGGCGATGGTCGCGGGCCGATTGATCCTCCGCGACATGACACGACTGGTTTGCCTGGATCTGCGAGCGAATTGATGGCGATGAAAACCCGATCCCCGATGAAGATGGAGTTCAACGACACATGCGATTCCTGAATCAGCATCGCGGAACGCTGGTCACCGCCGTGATCGCTGTGGCGGTCGGCATCGCCAGTTATGCCGTCGTCAGCAGCGACCCGTTGGCCCAGCGCAGTCGTCGATCCTTCACGATCGATTTTTCCAGTGTCTACGACATCGATCCGGGCTTGATCCAATTCGAGCAGACTGGCGAAATCGAAGTCCAGTTGGATGACGTTCGCTGCATGGACGTCGGCCCCGCGGACAAGATTTATGTCGCCGGTGACCAAGCCGTACGCGTGTATTCGCAAGACGGCACCGAGTTGGCGGTGATCCGAACCGAAGGCCAACCCGGCTGCCTGGCGGTCGGTGGTGACGAACATGTCTTTCCGGGGCGAATCTACGTCGGTGGCGGCGACAGGATCGAAGTGTTCCAGCCGAACGGCAGTCGCGTCGGGATTTGGAACGTGCCGGAGCAGAACGTGATCCTGGCATCGATCGCGGTTGCGGGCAACGATGTGTTCGTCGCCGACGCGGGCAACCGCGTGGTGTTGCGATACGACCCGTCCGGCCAACGCGTGGGAACGATCGGCGATCCGGATGACGGCGGTCGAACCTTCAACGTCCCCAGTGCCCACTTCGACATCGCGATCGGATCCGAAGGACGGCTGCACGTTGCCAACCCGGGCGCCCTGCGACTGGAGACGTACACGTTCGACGGAGCGCTGGAAGTCCGTTGGGGCGAGCCCGGCGCGACGATCGACCGTTTCTTTGGTTGCTGCAATCCGAGCGAGTTTGCGGTCTTGCCCGGTGGCGAAATCGTGACGTCGGAAAAGGGCATCCCACGGATCAAGGTTTACAGCGAGTTCGGAGAATTTGAGTGTGTGGTCGCGGGGCCGAGCATGTTGGGAGTCGCCCAGTCGGAAATCGGAGACCCCCGCGCCGTCCAAGCCGAAGCGATCTTTGACGTGGCGACCGACAGCCGGGGTCGCATCTTGGTTTTGGATCCGAGACGAAAGTCGGTGCGGATTTTCGAAAGGATCGGTGGCGACGATGCATAAAAAACAGTCGGAAATCAACGCCGCCAGCACGCGGCGTCAGCCAGTGGCACGTGACGTTGCCAACACGCGGCGTCAGCCAGTGGCACATGACACCCGACAACGCCCACGCGCCGCACGCCTACGCTTCCCGCTGGCATCGGCAAGAGGATCCATCCAATGACGCATCCAGAAACGAACGACGATCGTCGACAATATCTGATTCGCACCGGACGCTACATGCTCCTCGGTGGCCTATCCGTCTTGTCACTGAACTTGATCGACCGCGCGCTGCGCGGTGGATGCGTGCGGCTGGAATCTCCCTGCCAGAGCTGTGAG
>NZ_JBFHKV010000587.1:0-5294 GCF_041595215.1 Stieleria sp.
AGTGTCAGTACGGCACTGGTCACCCCGACGTAGGCGTCGCCATAGACCTTTGCCGCTTGGGCACCCACGCCAGCGGCGCCCACGGTATGGGCAATCGTGTTCAGGCTGAGGATCGCGGACAGCGGTCGGTCGATGTTGGTTTTCAGGTCGATGATGCGTTTCGCGGACCTGGACGGATCCTGCTTGCGCTCTGCGATATAGCTAGGCGTGATCGAAAGCAGCACCGCTTCGGCAATCGAACAAAGAAACGAGAACCCGATGGCGATCAGGAGATAAATGATGAGAAGTACAAGGTCCACGACAATTTCCCCGAAAGACGCGATTGAACAGGCGAAGCATGAGAAGTGCAAGCAAACACCATGCCGTCGCCGCAAACTCCCTGAGTGGCGAGCCGACGAGGCGGGTGAGGTCTGCAGGGTCGACGGGGGGGCAGGAACTCGGCGTTACGTCGCTTCCACTTCTCCCTGCGACTCGGTTCCGGTTTCGATCCGGTTGCGGTCGGCGTCTTCGATTAAGTCGGAGATCTGTTGGAACAGTTTCTCAAAATCGACCGGCTTGGGGTGAAATGCATCGCAACCGGCCGCGATCGCACGCGATTCATCGCCGGGTAACGCGTAAGCGGTCAGAGCAATCACCGGAATTCGGTTGGCAGCGTCTGCCGCTCGGATCTGCATCGTTGCCTCCAGGCCGTCCAACTCGGGCATGTTGACATCCATCAAAATGAGCGATGGGTCCGACTGCGCCGTGGCCAGGATGGCTTCCAGCCCGTTGGTTGCTGTGACAACGGCATATCCGTGTTTCTGCAATTTCAGAGTCATCATCTCACGAATGTCGTCGTGATCGTCGACGATAAGAATTGTCTTCATGATCGGGCCTGTTGATGAGGGCAATGGGTTAAGGGGCTAACGATGCGATTGGCCATTCCTCCCGTGCTGGACGCCTAGACCATGGTCACGGTGTCGCGGCGGCTCAGAATGGAGTCTATTTTGGAGCGAGTCTGGGAATACGATGTCGCCATTCCGGTCGCGCCTGCCTTTCGGAACTTGATGAACAGCTTGTCAAAATTTTTGAATTTGCCGAGGCATGAAACCAAGATCGGTCCGGTGTAGCCCTCGTTGCGAATGGACCGGCACAAATACCTCGCTTGGACGAAACCGCCTTTGGGAAGCACCACAATGACGACCATGGATGGATCGCGTCGCGCAATCTCTTGTCCGACCTGTTGGGGGAGGATGTCGTCGTCGATGCTATCGAGGTTAAAAAGACCAACTCCGCCGATGCGAAGTAGATTTAAGACAAGCAATTCACTGAAGTGGTGCGATGTGCATCCGATGATGTTCGGGACGTCGACCGCACTTGCGACATCGATCTCATGATCCGACGGCTCGTCACTCGGGGCGATGCACCGATCAAGTTCCGCAATCAATCCGCCGGCCATGGCGAGCAAGCGGTTGGCGTCGACATCAGTCAAGTGTTCGTCGTCGTGGTCTCTGCGGATGCGTTTGATCATCGGGATCAAGAATTCATCACACGTTGACTCCAGAGTGTTTTCACGCGTGTGTTCGTTCAACATCTCCTTGGCACGGTGTTCGTCGCCGGCCAGCAAGCGTTGGTACAGACGCATCGACGGTTTGATCGCAACCTCTTCGCTCAGCAATGTCGAGAGAACCTTAAAACGTGGGACGTAGCGGCCCAGCACCACCAAGCAAACGGTCAGCGGCGTCGAAAGCAGCAAGCCGACTGGCCCCCAGAGCCAGCCCCAGAAGACTGCCGCCACGATCACCGCCACGGCCGAAATGCCGGTGCTGGTCCCGTACAGCCACGGCTCGAGAACGTTGTTGCTGACCAGTTCCATCGTGATGATGAGCGCAAGCACCGCCAACGCGACCCCGTAGCCCGGAAAGACCGATAGCGCAAGTGCCAGCGGAAAAACCGCGGCCGCGGTCGGGCCGAGATAGGGCACGAAACGCAAGCAAGTTGCCAGAACACCCCAAAGGATGGCGTTAGGAAAGCTGCCGGCCTCGGTCATCGTGACGCCAATGATGGTGAGCCCGAGCGTCAGCACGAACCCGTACGAGGCGTTGATGATGGACTGGGCCATCAGGTAGCGACTGATGCGGCTCGCGGCTTCGTCCAGGGCTTCGGTCGTCGTAACGTAGTTTCCTTGGCTGACGACGTAAATGATTCGATCGCGCAAGTCCTCGCGATGGACCAACATGAATAGCGCAAAGACGCTCACCAAACCGGCCGTCGCAAGGGGGCTCAGCACGGTTCCGGCCGTTGTCGCCCAGGAAGCAAGCGGGAGGTCTGATTGAACCTCTTTGACGTACAGCGGCGCCTTGGCGGAGGTGCCATCATGGGTGATGTCTTCGGCGTTCTTGGCCGGACCAGGTAGCAGCGTTTCCCAAAAAGAGCCTTCATCCGACGGCTCACCCACGCCGCTTTCACTCTCCTCGATCGCTTCGGTCACCTCCTCGGCGAGGTCTCCCAGCGACCCGCTCACCCCGGTCGTCATCCCACCAAGACTCCTGGCTTTGGCGACCAGTTCGTGTTTGTGTTTGGGGAGATCACCGACCAGTGAGGTCAGTTCCCGAGCGATCAAGGTGAATCCGCTCGCGAGCAGGATAAAGGCCAACGCAGCGGTCGTCACAACCGCCGTGATGTTAGGGATGCCCGCACGTTCGAGTCGATTGACGATGGGGCTGAGCAAGAACGAAAGCAGTAATCCGAGTGCCAGTGGAATGAAGACATCGCGGGCAAAGTACAGTGCCGCGACGATCAAAACCGTCGCGAGCAACTGTGCGACCGACGCAATGGTTGCGAGATCGGATTTACGGTTTGCCATTCACGATGTCATGTCTGCTAGAGTTCTCACGTGGTGCCGATCGAGGCGGTGCTCAAACGGCTGGTCCGCGTCGTCCCATGACCAGTCCAATGATGAACAGGACCAGGAACACGACGAACAAAATTTTTGCGATCGTAGCAGCGGTTCCGGCAACGACGCCAAAGCCGAGCACACCAGCGATCAAAGCGATAATCAAAAAGGTTAAAGCCCAGCCTAACATGGCATTCTCCAAGGGTTGAATGGTTTGCCTCGTGGCCGTGAACGTCACCGCCGTGCGAGGACTTTCCCCTCAATGCGATTGTCGTGCCAAAGTGAATTGCAGCGAATTTCGTGGCGTAAATCACCGTTGCCAGACGGTGCGCTGGACGTTTCGCGACCAGGATGGCCGTGAAATGGACAGCGGCAGCCCGTCGCTGCGCGTGTTCTCTGCAAGCTCGCCGCCGATGATGACCTGCTGTCGCGCCTGCTCCAAAGAAGGGGAGCACGTCAACCGAGCGTGGCGTTGCGTTTCGTGATTCGATGGATGCGATGTAGAATCAATAGCGAGACGGAGTTCAGGCACCGCCGGGAACCGTTGTCTTACACAGGGAGAGTCAGGTGAAGAAAATTGCAGTGACGTCGGCCAGTGGCCAGCTCGGTTCGGAAATCGTCAAAGCGACGATCAAGCTCGTCGGCAAGGAAAATGTGGTTGGTCTCGCCCGAACCCCTCAAAAAGCCCAGGCACTGGGTGTCGACATCCGGCCCGGTGATTACGGATCGCCAACGGAGCTCGAACACTCGCTGCAAGGGATCGACGCCGTCTTGCTGGTGTCCGGAATGGACACCCCCGACAATCGGATCGGCCAGCACCGCAACGTGATCGAAGCGGCGAAGTCGGCTGGGGTGGCCAAGATGGTTTACACCAGTATCCAAGGGGCCGAAGAAAACACCGCATTCTCGCCCATCGTGCAAAGCAATCGGCAAACCGAACAAGACGTCCGCGACAGTGGTCTGGAGTGGGCGATCGGCCGTAACGGAATCTACATCGAGCCCGACGTCGAGTACATCGAAACCTACAAGCAACGGGGAGAAATCGCGAACTGCGCCGGCGACGGCCTGTGTGGCTATACGACACGCTGCGAACTGGCGTTCGCCTATGCGCGGATGCTGACCGAGCCGAAACACAACGGTCAAACGTACAACTTGCACGGTGAAGCGATCACGCAAGCGACATTGGCCGACTACCTCAACAGCGCATTCGGCACCGACTTGAAATACCGCGAGATGTCGGTTGCCGAATATCGAGCCGATCGTGTCGCAGATCTCGGCGAGTTCCTGGGCAACATCATCGCGGGAATCTACGAAGGAATCCGCAATGGGGCCGCCGACAACGAAAGTCAATTCGAGACAGCCGCCGGTCGTCCCCACCAAAGTTGGCGAGAGTACTTCCGACGACTTTCCGGCACAACGCATCGACAGCGGCGAGGCCATGGGGGTGGCGGATCTGCGCCCAAGTGATGCTCGTCGCCTCGGATCGCCAGCGTACGGCGTTTCGCGTCGAGCCCGGATCGTCTCGCAATGCGTCTGCAACAACTCTCGTCACAGCGACGGAACGGCGTTTGCTGTGAACTGGTAAAGTGGGGCCAAGGGGGCCTTCGATTCAGGCCTTCGATTCAGTCAGGCCGACGAGATTACAGGTAGGATGGTGCCGATGAGCAATGAAACGATCGGCAACGATTCAAATCTACGCTTCGGTCTGGAACACTTCCCGTGGCTTGACCCGTTCGTCCCAAATCGTTGGTGGCGTGGTGGTTGGCTTCAGACGCTGTCCATCAAAGCGGTTCGAACAGACTTGGACACGGACCGATGGCCCGGTAGCGTCCAGTTCGATATCGTCGGAGATCAGACACCACCGGACGTGCTGAGTGGCTATTATTTGCCGGCCCAGGTCCCTGGCTCCGACCGGCCGCTGGTGGTGATCGTCCATGGGATGGGCGGTCACGCCCGTAGCGGCTACATGCTCAGCATGGCCGAGCGATTGCTTGAAGCCGGTTTTCCGGTCGTCCTATGGAACAACCGCGGCGCAGGGGATTCGGCACAAAGCTGTCGGCGATTCCACCATCCCGGGTTCACCGATGATTTGAGTGACTTGTGCGAGTATTTGCGAACCGACCGGTCGACTTGGTGTGAACACGGTTTGGCGGCGGTCGCGTTTTCGCTCGGCGGCAACGTGTTGTTGCGGTATCTCGCGGAGACCGGAGACGATTCACCATTTTCGATCGCCGCCAGTATCTCTACACCCCTGGACATGCACACGACGTCACAGAATTTGCGACGTGGTGCCAACCGCTTGTTCGATCGCTACCTGTTGCATCGCCAACGAAAAGAACTTCTTCGTGAAGGGAGCGACCTTTGCGACGAGGAGCGGCAGGTGATCCAATCGGCCCGTTCCGTTTGGGACTTGGACGAT
>NZ_JBFHKV010000588.1:0-5291 GCF_041595215.1 Stieleria sp.
CGGGCTAACGATCGAAAACAACACCGACGGATGGCAGCGCAAACCCACGGATGACAGGGTGCAGAAAATCCGTGGGTTCGCGCTGCCATCCGTGGGCCAAGCAATCGTTTCATTGGTCCGCGGCACCCTCAATCGAAAGGTGGTCGGAGCACTACTGCCGGAAGGGTTTTCCAACCAACGTATTCCAGGTTTGACGTTGTGTCGGCGTCAAGATCTTCAAAATTTCGTTGACGGTGTTTTCGGTTGCCGCCTGGTGGGCCGGATCGCGTGGGGGACCGCCACCGAAGTCGTGCATCGGTGGCCCTTTGCCGCGGCCGAATCGGTCACCGCGCCGATCCTCCGGCGGTTGACCCTTGTTGAATCGGTTCGGCGGTCCAAAATCGAATCCGCCCGGCGGCGGGCCGCGGCGACCGTCCTCCCGACGGCGCGGCGGTTGGCCATCACGCGGCGGTCCGTCCCTTCGATCGGGCCGTGTCTGTTCGATGATCCGATTGATCTCCGAACGTTGTTGCCGCGTCAATTCCAGCGCCGCGACGATTTCCGATGTTTTGAAGGTGAACGGCAATCGCCGCTGTCGGGCGATCTGCCGCAACCGCGTCAGCTGTGCGTCGGACAATTGTTGCGAGACAAACGCATCGAATTCCTGCAACAGCAGCGTCATGTCCGCACTCTCGTTGCTCAATCCGCCAGGATTCTGATTCACCAGCGAACGCCGCTCGGACTCCAACACCGCGATGGCGACTTCTAGATTGGCCGCCGTCGTTTGATCAATCGACAATTCTTCTTGCACGGCGGGGTCGGCCAGTTGCATCAGCGGAGAAACATTTTCGAGCACACGCAATTCCTGAACCATCGTTTCGACGCGTGATGAGGTGGCTGCCAGTTCACTTTTCAGTGCCGGGTCGTCCGATCGCAAGTCGAGGAAATCGCGGTAGAATTCGAGCGAGGTTTCCAGAAAGCTGCGTCGAAGGTCTTGCAGGTCTCCGCGGTAGGCGAGTTCGCTTTCGCTGAGATCGCTGAACGTGTCGACGGCCGATCGCGCTTGTTGGAAACTCTGTTCGGCCAGTCGGCGTTGCTCGGTTTCCCGGTCGAGTGCTTGCTGCGTCGCGCGGTGTTCTCGCCAAACCACCAGCGTGGTGATCAACAGTGCCAGCGTGGCGATGACCAACATTCCGACCGCTGCGGCAACCAGTCCGCTGTTACGTCGACGCCATTTCGTCAATCGTTCCAGCATCGTCGGCGGCTTGGCCTTGATCGGCTTGTCGTCCAGCCAGCATTGCAAATCGTCTGCAAACTCCTGCATCGTCGCGTAGCGTTCGGCGGGCAACTTGGCGATCGATTTGCGAACGATGTTGTCCAGTTCAGGCGGGATGTCGGGGGCAATCGACGCCGGCGAGGGTGGTTCAACTTCGACGACCCGGTTCAACAATTCGCGAAAGCCGTCCCCTTCGATCGCCGGCCGCAGCGTCAGCAATTCATAAAGCGTCACGCCCAATGAATAGACGTCGGTGCGGTGATCCAAGATCGTGCGTTGACCGGAAGCCTGTTCCGGTGACGCATACCGCAAGGTTCCCATCGGATCGCCGGTACGCGTCAGATTGCTGGGGTCGGACTCAATCTGGGCCAGCCCAAAATCGGTGACCCAGACTTTGCCGGCGCTGTCGATCAACAGGTTGCTGGGTTTGATGTCACGATGGATCACGCCGTACTGGTGGGCGTGCTGGATGGCGATCGCCGCTTCATAGGTCATCCGGACGGCCGATTCGAAGTATCGGCGGCGTCCGGACTGGTTATCGCCGGACGCGAACGTCGCGGAGAGCTGTGGGATCGTCGAAGACCGAAGTGGTTGTGCGGTGTCCCGACTGCCACCGGGCTTGGCGTCACGCATTTCATGGATCACGTCGGCCAACGTGTGCCCTTCGATCAACTGCATGGCGTAATAGTGCAGCCCCCGATCGCTGCCGACCGCGTAGACCGGCACGATGTTCGTATGGTGCAGCGCCGCCGCGGCGTGGGCTTCGTTGCGAAAACGCTGAAGCCGAACCTCGTCCAAGCCGCTGGCAAACGGCAACACCTTCAGCGCCACGCGACGCCCGAGCGACAGTTGAATCGCATCGTAAACCACCCCCATGCCGCCGCGCCCGAGTTCACCGACGATCTGAAAGTCGCCGATCGGCTTGGCCGTGAACTCCGCGTCGGGCGAGACCACCCCGAGCGGTTTCGCCGGCGCGGGGCCGGCCCGATGCACCAGCGCCAATCCTTCCAGCGAGGGACGAAGCTCTGCGGCGATCTCGGCATGTTCGGCCAAGTAGACGTCGATCGGCGGCGCTTTGTCTGCATCCAGCAAACGCATGTAGTCTTTCACCGCCGAAACCACGCGGTCGTCTTCGGTTTCGTCCGTTGTTGTCACCGTCAAACGTCTCCCATCGTGGTCTTCAGTTTCGCCAACCCGCGCACCCACAATTTTTCGACACTGTCGACGCTGCGCCCCATCGACTTGGCCACCTCCGCAAACGGCAGCCCGTCGACGTGTCGCAGCACAATCACCTGTCGATAATCGTCCGGCAGCGACTCGAGCGCCTCGGCGAGTTGCAGAAACGCTTCGTTGCGGGCGAAATGTTGACTCGGCGACGTGATCTCGGCGGCAATGCGTGACTGCAGGAATCCCGAGGCACTGGCCAAGCTGGCGTTTAAATTCTGCTCCAGGCGCGGATCGCGCTTCTGGGTCCCCAAAAACTTGCGAACATGCATCGCCAGCAGATTTGACAAGATGCCACGCAGCCAGCCGGCAAATTCTTCCGCCGACTCGCCCTGAAAGTCAGCGATGTTGCCGTGCGCGGCCAAGCAAACCTCTTGCGCGATGTCCGACGGGTCGGCTTTGCCTTGCAGGTGATGGTGCAGTCCGGTTCGCGCCAAAAACACCAGGTATTTTCGGTAGTGGTTGAGCAACTCACCGAGCGCGTCACTGTCGCCGGCCTGTGCCGCTGCGATCAATCGGGTCGTGCGTTGCTGTGGTGCATCGAGCTTGATGCGGTCGTCGTTGGTCAAAGGTCCGCTCGGTCGATCATGGAAACGTTTCAAAAAGATCAGTTGCGGTCACCAGCCAAAACCGTCACCGAAAAGGACGATTTTAGCAAGATGACGACGTGTTCTTAGGACTCCGATGCATCGACCGGCGGATTGCGGTTAAAATGGTTCTGCCCCCCCTCGGCGACTTCGCTTGATTCCCCACCATACGCCGGCAGCGAGAAGAACAAGACGTGCGACAATCGTCCGGTAGGAAACCGATGCAGAAAATGCTTCTTCGAATCGCTCTGATCCTCCTTCCATCCGTCCAGACCCTGGCGTCGGAAGTGGATTTTGTGCGCGACGTGCAGCCAATTTTCCAGAAGCATTGTGTGTCCTGTCATGGCGCGGAGAACCAGAAGAGCGGGTTGCGGTTGGACATCAAGTCCGAAGCGTTCAAGGGCGGCGATGGCTGGGGACCGAGCCTGATCGCGGGGCAGGCGGACGAGAGCCCGGTGATCGAGTTGGTCACCAGCGAAGACGAAGATTCTCGGATGCCTCCGGAAGGCGAACCGCTTTCGGAATCCGAGATTCAAACGCTGACGCGATGGGTCGACGAGGGTGCGGTCTGGCCGGACGGTGTCGATCTGGCGGAACTCGAAGACCGACTGGATCACTGGTCGTTTCATCCGATGACGTCGCCGCCGATCCCCGATGTCGAACACGTCCGTTGGCCGCGCGGCGCGATCGATCGATTTGTGCTGGCACGATTGGAACAACAGGGCCTGACGCCCGCCGTCGAGGCAGACTCGGTGACGTGGCTGCGCCGCGTCACGTTTGACTTGACCGGACTTCCCCCGACACGACAGGAAGTGGACGAGTTCTTGGGACAGATCGAGCGCGGTGATGCCGCCTACACCGCCGTCGTCGACCGCTTGCTCAAATCACCCCGTTACGGCGAACGTTGGGCGCAACATTGGTTAGACGTCGTGCGTTATGCCGACACCCATGGATTCGAAGTCAACACCGAACGGCCCAATGCATGGCCCTATCGCGACTACGTCATTGCCGCGATGAATGCCGACACTCCTTACGATCGCTTCATCACGGAACAAATCGTCGGCGATGCGTTGGGTGCCGACGCCGCAACGGGGTTCCTGATCACGGCGTCGGTCCTGTTGCCTGGCCAGATCGGCAAGGACGCACCCTCGATTCGGCTGGCACGTCAGGATTCACTCGATGAGATCGTCAATAACGTTTCACAGACCTTTCTCGGTCTGAGCGTCGGTTGTGCGCGATGCCACGATCACAAATTCGACCCCATCTCCGCGAAAGACTACTACAGCATGCAGGCGTTTGTCGCCGGTGTCGAGTACGCCGATCGCGAGATGCGTTCGCCCGAATCCGACGCATTGAAGCAACAAGCAAAAAGCTTTCGCCAACGCGTTTCCGAGATTGACGAGCAACTGCTCCGATTCGTCCCCTTGGCACATCCGCGTGTCGACCGCGAACTGGATGCGTACTCCACCAACGCGGCTGAAAACATTGAATCGTTTGAACCGCTGACGGCCAAGTATGTTCGGTTTACGATTCATGACGCCAACCTGCACCCGAGTCTCGGGTTGATCGAACCGTGTGTGGACGAGTTTCAGATTTTCACCGACGCCGCCGAACCGCAAAACGTTGCCCTCGCCTCGCATGGAACCAAGGTCACCGCGTCGGGCAGCAGAGCGTCGGCGAACCATCAACTCGAACACGTTAACGATGGTCAATTCGGAAACGCCCGGAGCTGGATGTCGGATCAGAAAGGCCGCGGCTGGTTGATGTTTGAACTTCCCGAGGCCATTCCGATCAACAAGATCGTGTGGAGCCGCGATCGCAAGGGGCAGTACACCGACCGGCTCGCCACGGCCTACACCTTGGAAGCCGGACCATCGATCGAGGCCATGACGACGTTGAAGCATGTTCCGCCACAACGGGCCGCCATCTCCCCGTCGATCAACGTGGATCGGTTTTCACCGGTGCAAGCCAAGCGTTTGCGTTTTACCGTGCTGGCGACCAACAATCTTGAACCGTGCATCGACGAACTGGAAGTGTTCAATGATGCCGGCGAAAACATTGCCTTGGCAACCGCGGGCACCAAACTCACGACCTCCGGCGATACGCTTGTCGCGGACCGTCACGAGCCAGGTTTCATCAACGACGGCCGCTATGGAAACTCACGCAGTTGGATGTCCGCTCAAACCGGTGCCGGCTGGGTGGAATTGGAGTTTGCCGAAGCACAG
>NZ_JBFHKV010000589.1:0-5288 GCF_041595215.1 Stieleria sp.
CCGTCACTCAGTAGCCCGTCACTCAGTAGCCCGTCACTCAGTCGCTCGTCACTGAATCCGACGCCACTGATTCTGCTTTCCTTGTTCCCGTACCGGACTGATTGTCATGAGACCCACGCATCGCATCCACCGCGAACCGCTTCGTCGAGATGTTCTGAAACTGGCCGGCGGTTGCGCGGCGCTGACCAACACGTCGTTGCTGTCGACGTTGTTCAGTTTGTCGGCAACCAACGCCGCCGTCGCCGCGAATGATCTGAGTGGCTACAAGGCGCTCGTCTGTGTGTTCATGTACGGCGGTAACGATTCGTTCAACATGCTGACGCCAATGGATGCCGCCGAGCGGGCTGATTATCTGGCTGCACGTGGAGGCGTTTATCAGCCGGGGAACGGCGCGTTGGGGTTGCCCGAAAATGAATTGCATCCGATCACCGATAACTCGACCGGACGAACGTTTGGCATCCACCCGGGCATGGGCGATGTGCAACAGATTTACCAAGCCGGTGATCTGACGTTCCTGTGCAACATCGGCAGTTTGGTCGAGCCGACGACGATGGCGCAGTATCAGACGCGATCCAATCTGCCACTGGGGTTGTTTTCCCATGCCGACCTGCAACGCCACTGGATGACCTCGGTCCCGCAAACCCGTTCGCAGGTGACCGGTTGGGCCGGACGAATGGCTGACCTGATCACCAGTCAAGTCAATTCGAACGACAACATCTCGATGAACATCGCACTCAATTCGGTCAACATGATGCAGACCGGAGGATCGGTGATTCCGTACATCGTGACCAACTCCGGCGCCAGCGAAGTGGGATGGTATGGCCAAACGTGGACGCAGGCCAAGATCTACACGCAGTTGACCGATGACGTTCTGTCGCGATCCTATGGGAACTTGGTGGAGCAAACGTTCGCCAATGCCAATCGCAACGCGCTCGACTCGGCAATCGCGTTTAACCAGGCGGCCAATGCGGTCAACTTGAACACGACCTTCCGTACCGCCAACAACAATCT
This sequence comes from Stieleria sp., assembly GCF_041595215.1. Classification (NCBI taxonomy): domain Bacteria; kingdom Pseudomonadati; phylum Planctomycetota; class Planctomycetia; order Pirellulales; family Pirellulaceae; genus Stieleria; species Stieleria sp. The sequence goes on from NZ_JBFHKV010000589.1 coordinate 1,012, forward strand.
GTCCAGCCAGTTGCAGATGGTCGCCAAGACGATCGGCGCGCGTGATACGATCGGGCATTCGCGGCAAATCTTCTTCGTCAACATCGGCGGCTGGGACAACCACGACGAACTGATCAATAACCAGCAAACCAACTTGACCCGCGTCAGCGAAGCGTTGAAAGATTTCTATGACGCGATGACGGAGTTGGGCGTTCAAAACGATGTCGTCACCTTCACCGCCAGCGACTTCGCTCGGACGCTCAACAGCAATGGACGCGGCAGCGATCACGCCTGGGGCGGCAACCAGATCATCATGGGCGGACCGGTCAAAGGCAATCAATTGTGCGGCACGTATCCGGATTCGTTGGCGCCCGGCAACCCGCTGGATCTCGGCCGCGGCCGTTTGTTGCCGACGACGTCGGTCGATGAAATGTGGTGCGAATTGGCAATGTGGTACGGTCTGGAGAATGACCATCAAATGGAAAGCATCCTGCCCAACATCCGCAACTTCGTCAACAAAGGACAGGCAACCTATCCGCTCGGGTTCTTGGCATAGCAACCCTCTCAATCGAGGGTGTCGTCGGGGAGCGGTTCGTTGCCGTTGGGGGTGACCAGCGCGGCGAAGGTTCGCGGCGACAAATCATTGCGCAGGAAGTGGCCGCGGCCATCGACCGTCGCCATCGTCACGCCGCTCGCCATTCTGCCGCCCGGTTCGATTCCGACCGTTCCGTTGATCACGCCTTTCATCGCCGTGTAGTCAAGGTCCACCGGTTCGGCCCAGCCTCCGATCGCGCGGTTCACCGGCGGGGCGCCGGCGATCACCAGGATGGTCTGCGACGCATTGTCTTGAATCTTGTCGGGAGACAAGGGACCTGAGGGAGGGAAGAGCGTTCCCGGGCCCGTGATCAAATAGTATCCCGACTGCGTGCCGGCTCGGTTGGTGTCGTTGGGGTGCACGTACACCGAAGGCATCGAGTAGCTCGCTTGCAGGTTCAGCTCATGGTCCCAAGGTTTGCTCAGATCAAACTGGTCGTAGGTCTCCTGTTCCCCGAGGTAAGGCAGAATCAGCACCCGCCACGAATGCATCGGGATTCCGGCGCTGTCGCGAAGCGTTGCCGGTGGATACGTTCCGTAGTCGGCCGCGTACGCGTTGAGTGCCGCGGCGATGCTTTCCAGATTCTTGATCGACGAGTTTTGGACGCGGATCTCGGCAAGTCGAGAAACGCTGTCGCCGCCGAAACGGATGGCGGCAAACGCGATGCAAACCAGCATCGTCAGGACAACGCCCGCGGAAATCAGCACGCCAAGGGGGCGTTTGTTTGCGGGGCGGTCAGCGGGAGTCGTCGAAGCGGCGAAGTCGGGCAGCTGGATCGGTGCGCCGCACGAAAAACATTCGCCGGACTTTCCGCTGTATCGATCCTCGACCTGAGTTTGCGCGTGGCAGTGCGGGCAGGTAAACAGGTATGACATGAATGGTCAAACGACTTGCGAGACGTAGAGTACGTGATGATGATTGACAGCGCGCCCGAGAGCGCGAGCGATTCATTCTAGAGGACAATAAGTTGAAAGTGGTGTTGCAGCGGGTCAGTCAAGCGAGTGTTTCGGTCGAAGGAGAGGTGGTCGGCCAAATCGAAGCGGGGTTTTTGGCCTTGGTCGGAATCGGACACGCCGATGATGAGTCGGTCGTCAGCTGGATGGCAGAGAAGACGGCCGTGTTGCGCGTCTTTGAAGACGACGCCGGGAAAATGAATCGGTCGGTGATCGATATCGGCGGCAGCGTCTTGGCCGTCAGCCAATTCACGCTTTACGGCGATTGTCGCAAGGGCCGTCGTCCGGCGTTTACCGACGCCGCCGACCCGGCGATCGCCAAGCGGTTGTACGAGCTGTATGTCGAGAAACTGAAAGGGCAGGGGATTGGGGTCGAAACCGGAGTCTTCGCCGCGGACATGAAAGTCGCGCTGGTCAACGATGGTCCGGTCACGATGTTGTTGGAACGGTGAAGGAGGGGAGTTTCAAGTTTCAAGTTTCAAGTTTCAAGTTTCAAGTTTCAAGTTTTCTGGGAACTGGGTACTCTCGACTCCCCTTCTCTCCTTCTCTCCTTGTCTCCTTGTCTCCCTCTCTCCTTGTCTCCTTGTCTCCCCCTCTACTTCCGCTCCGCGGAAGGACGCGAGGCGCTAAAGCCTAATTCGGGCAGTTGCCACTGGGGCGCCGTCCAGTCGGATGGCGGAGACGTCGGTGTGTACTGCCAGCCGGGTTGTGTGAGGTCGTACTTGGCGCGTTCGCGCAGCCGCGCCGCGATCGTGTTGTCACTCCACGCGGTGTAGCAAAGCCCGAACAACAACGCGTACACAAACACGTTGGCGATCGCGTCGTTGCCTAGAAACTTGAGCGCGGTTCCAAAGGACTTCTTCGTGCGCAGTCGTGCCACGCCGACTTCGACGGCCCAGATTTCGTCCAAGATCAAGTGGACCAAAAAACCGACCACGACCGCCACCGCTTTGTAGGCCCGCTCGGCGTCGCTGGTGGTCGGCATCGCCAGGTAGGCGATCAATCCCGAAACCCCCGCGGCAGGCAGACTGTGCCACATGCCACGGTGGACGGTGAAACGTTTGAAGAACTCAAAGGCGCCGAAGCGGATCACGACATAGATCAACATCGCCGCCAAAGCCATCGACTCGTGGGACAGGTCGTAGTCGCGAAAGCGATTGAGCATCATCATCGGGGCGACTGCCGCGGTGAACATACTGATCTCACGCAGCGGAATGCCGCCGTCGCTATCCAGGTCCGGCAGCATGCCGCTGACCGAACACAGACCTCCGGCCAAGATCCCGTTTTCCAGCGTCATCGATTGCGAGGTCACGCCCCAGTAACCGTAGGCGATCCCGACAAGCGTGCTGGCGCTGATGTGGGTTTTGAAATCTGCCACGCTAGCAAATGGGTGAGGGGCAGGGGAGGGCGGTCGAGCAAATTGGAAACTCGGTACATACCGCTTTCGATAGGCCGCTGCCAAGACTGGATTGCGATTGGTCTTCGCTTGCGGCGCGTCGATCGCGTATAAGTCACCGCGGCGACGCCCTGCCCTCGGTCCTATCGGATCGGTGTGGCTCGTGGGCGCCTTGCAATGCAAGCATTTGCCAAGAAGCGTCGGGGCGTTGCGTCACGGTGTGGCCGGCAAGAGTGAAGTTCATGGACAGGAGTGCGAGGACAACGGCTTGTGGAGACCTATGACATCTTGATGCTGATCGTGCTCGTTGCGGCTGCCATTTTTGGCGCGGTCAAGGGCTTCGCATGGCAGTTGGCTTCCATCGCGTCGATCGTGGTCAGTTATTTCGTGGCCTATCGATTCCGCGAGCCGCTCAGCCATTCGATCGTCGCCGAGCCTCCCTGGAATCGTTTCCTGGCGATGTTGATTCTGTTCGTCGGGACGTCGCTGGTCGTTTGGGTTGCTTTCAACATGGTCCGCCGGACGATCGACCGAATGAAGCTGAAGGAATTCGATCGCCAGATCGGAGCGCTGTTCGGGCTGCTCAAGGGTGGGCTGTATTGCACGTTGATCACGCTGTTCGCCGTCACGCTGATGGGGGATGGGATTCGCCAAGCGATCGTTGCTAGCAAAAGCGGCCGATTCATCGCCCGGCATCTCGACCGCAGCGAGTCGGTGATCCCGCCGGAGATCCATCAGTTTTTGCATCCGTACTTGGAGCGATTCGACGCCGAGTTCGAGGGTTCCCAAACGCAGTCCGATGCCGGGTTGGCCGGCCGGCTGATCGATGCATCCGAAGGCGTCGAAGGCGTCTTGGTCGATGAGATGCGAGACCGGTTGCAGCCAGTGTTTACACCCGAGCAGAACAGCACGCTCGCACGCCCAGCCGGCTGGCGGCCGTGAGTCCTGGACGCCAGCGGGACGCGGAAGCGGGCGCGTGATCCAATCCAGCGGGACGCGTAAGCGACCGGCGCGTGTTGGTATTCCCAGCGGGACGCGTAAGCGACCGGCGCGTGATCGCATTCCAGCAGGGCAGCTCAGCGAGCGGTGCCTAAGCGAGAAATCGCTCAAACACGGGGATTTTTGCAGTCTCAATACAACATAAGAGTGATTATCGGACGTTGCAGAAGCGGTGTTTTGTGCCCTGTTTGGTGCTTTGGACTGAGTCCTGAGTCCTGAGTACCGCGTACTGAGTACTGAGTACCGAGTACCGAGTACTGAGTACTGAGTACTGAGTACTGAGTTGGCGTTTGCTCCGTTGTCGACAACCAAACGATTTCATCGCGCTCGGTTGTCGACAACCCATCAACTTCAC
>NZ_JBFHKV010000590.1:0-5288 GCF_041595215.1 Stieleria sp.
ATCCACGCCTGTGCTAATCCGCACGGATTGTCATTCCAGGTTGGTGATGAATTGGTACCGGCCAACCGCATGCGAGCAGGCTTTGGAGCGTCCCCGGTTGGATTCGTTCTCCGTCGCGTTGACGGTACATCGTTTGCATCGAAGCGGCCGATGAACGATCGATAACGATGATTTCGAGGGTCCTTTGATGGAACGATTCAAAAAGTTGCTGGTGTACACGGGAACGGAGGAACCCGAGGGCGCGATTGCGCGAGCGATCGTGCTGGCGATGGAAAACGGCGCCTCGTTGACGCTGATGGATGTGATCAAGCCCGTGCCCCGGATCCTGCGATTGTTCAAGGGGGTCGCCAGTCCGGACGAGTTACAACGGTTGTTGATCGAAGATCATCGTGCCAAGCTGCAAGAACAGGTGAGCGAGTTCTACGACTCGTCCGTTCCCATCGACATCGTTGTCACCGTCGGTGATCCGGCGATGGAAGTGATCCGCGAAGTGCTCCGCAACGACCACGATTTGGTGATCAAGGCGGCCGACGGGTTTCGCGGCGCTGGACGCGTGGTCGGCAGCGTGGCCCGTGCACTGTTGCGGATGTGCCCGTGCGCGATGCTGCTACTGAAGCCCCAGGTACACGGCGATTTCGACCAAGTCTTGGCGGCGATCGACGTCGACCGACAGGACACCCCGCACAAAAAACTGAACGAAGCGATCGCGGAACTGTCACTGGAGATCGCGCGCAGCGACGAGGCGACGTTGCATTGGCTGAGTGCTTGGGAAATGCCTTTGGAAGTCCCGTTCGAACTGCCGATGGAATCACCGTTCCATCAATCGTTTGGCGAAGATCAATTCGAGGACGTGTTTTCGATCCATGCGGAGAACATCCGCACCCATCTTGGCGAGCTCTATCGGGACACGGGGATGACCGAAGTGTCACCGGAATTCCATGTCCGACGTGGACCGGCAGCCGACGTGATCTCGGACATGGTCGAGGAGGTTCAAGCGGACCTGTTGGTCATGGGGACGGTCTGCCGTACCGGGATCGCCGGCTTTTTGATCGGCAATACCGCCGAATCCGTGCTGGCCGACGTGTCCTGCAGCGTGTTGGCTTTGAAACCGCCGGGATTCGTCTGCCCCGTTGCCGGCGAAACGCTGGAGTCGAAGGTTGTCTCGTGAGCTAAAGATAGCGGGAGAGGCGGCCGCGCTCGCCGCTATCAGCGGGAAGCGTGACGGCTTGTTGATTTAATCCGATCGCACGTGGGATTAGCCGCGAGCGCGCAAGCGTACGGGCATTCATCTTGTCAATTACTCTCCGGCGCCCGTAGGCTCTCGCCAAACGGCTGATTAAATCAACAAGCCGGTGAGCGAGCGGCGCGAGCAGGATTTGACATCACTGCGCGCCACTGGCTGACGCCACGTGCTGGGGTCGTGAGTGCCGTTGATGCTAAGTCGCGTCGGCGATAAGACGAACGAAATCCATCGAGGACAGGATCCCCAGCAGTTTCATGTCTTTGCCGACGACAGGAAGATGATGCAGTTGATGCTCGATCATCAACTTTGCGGCACTCTTGAGTGTGTCTTCCTGCTTGACCTTGAACATCACGCCCGACATCACACTGGCGACTTCGTCGGTGCCCAGGGTTTCGCGGATGATATCGGCGACCAGATAACTGGTGTCGTAGATCGCCAAGTCGCTTTCGAGCGTTCGTTCGGCATCTTGCACCAATCGGACGAGATCATTGAGCGTGAGGATGCCTTTGAGATAGCGTCCATCGTCGACGACCGGCAGCGCCGAAACATGGTGCTCGGTCATCGCATCGACGGCGTCGTGGACGGTTTGGTAGTCGTGAATGGTCACAGGGTGCCGTTGCATGACGCTTTGCACCTTGGTTTCCAAATTCGCATTGATGGTCGTCATTGAGCTTTCCTCAGGCGTCAAGGAAGATTTACCGTTTTGGACACGTGCCCGATGGTCACAGCATCTGGTCACCGGCAACAAAATCGAATCAGGCCGCAAACCGTATGCCGATTCCCGCCGAGAGGCTGCGGCTCTCGACCGATCCGCGAATCGAGTACAATTTTGGCTGTCTGATCGATGCAATCATGGCCCCCATCTTCCCTCGCCCTTCCTGAATCAGGTTCACTTCGATGAAACAATCACTCGTGCTCGGAACTCCGTTTGTTGCGGTCTTGCTGTTGGCGGCGACGTCATGGGGTCAGGGCAGCGCGATCGGCGGCGTGCTCAACACCGCAGATAAACTGCAGCAAGACGTCCAAACCAGCCAGGGAGCGATCACGGCGGGCCCGGCCGACAAGCTGGAGAAGGTTGCGCCGGGTAAGATCGATCCCGATGCCCCGAAAAAATTCAGCAAGACCGATTCGGGACTGCAGTACCGCGTGCTCCGCAAGAGCGACAAACCTAAACCCAAGGCCACCGACAGCGTGGTGGCCCACTACAAGGGCTGGTTGGACTCCAAGAAGATCTTCGACAGCTCGTATCGTCGGGGAGAGCCGACTCCCTTTCCGCTCAAACGTGTGATCCCCGGTTGGACCGAAGGACTGCAATTGATCGGTGAGGGCGGCATGATCGAATTGGACATCCCCCATGAACTCGGCTACGGCGAGCGCGGCACCCCCGGCGGCCCGATCCCTCCACGGGCCCGACTGCACTTCATCGTCGAGCTTGTCGAGATCAAGTGAGGGAGCTGGTGGCGGTAGGGCGCGAGCCCTCCGGTGTTTCGGGAACGTTGAGGGACCGGAGGGCTTGCGCCCTGCCGCTAACACCTCGTCAAACGCAGGGAATAAATGCTTCACAGCGTTGCCCTCCGGGGTCGCGTCCGACGGGAGATCGGATCTCCGGAGGTGTCGCTGCGCTCACCTCCGGCTACTCGCTGGCATCCCTCCGGGATGCTGGAATCGCTGGCGCTCTCCCGACGGATGTCAACGGATCATCACCCGTCTGCCGCCGCACCGGCTAGTGGGCCATCGCCCCGGACCACTTCAGCATTTGGGTTTCCAGGTCTTGGGGGTACGAGATCTGGACGTCGGTGATGTTGCCCTGGTCGTCCTTCACCGGGGTCAATTCGGGTTGGACGAAACCGGTGTAGGCGGGTTGGTCCAAATCAGCATAACGGCGCAACACTTCGTCGCGCAAAGCGACATTGATATTGATCGCGTAATCCTTCATCAACCGTTCGGCAGAGGCTCGGTCGCCTTCGGATTTGATTCGCTGCACTTCGGCCAACAACTGACCGACGCCGCGATGCCAGGCAGCAACGTCGGCGACGCGAAAGTACGTTTTTCCGTCACGGACGTCGACTCGGATGGCGTCCGTGTTGGCGGCCAGCCAGCCGACAATCATCTGCCGATTCCGCATGTGGTCTTCTTCGATCGTCGTCCCTGACTTGATCCGACGCAGCTGGGTCATCGCGTTTCGCGTGTAGGCTTCATAGGCCGCCAGCTGCATCTCTTTCAGGTCCGTTTCGTTTTCGACCAACCCGAGTTCGATCAATTTCGGATTGCCGATGAAATACAGCGCGACCAGGTCGGCACGGCCTTCTTCGAGCGCGCTGTAGTATTCCTTGATCGAGACGGCGGGGTCGATACCTTCGTTGACTTGGCCGGAGGCATGCCCGATGACTTCGTGCATGTTCACTTCCAGAGCCAGCGCGGTGGATTTCCATTGGTCGGCTCGGGCGAATTCAGCATCGTCGTAACAGAACTCCGCCCGCGCCGACGGCGTGCTGGCCTTGTCGTAGGCTTCCATGACGTTGCTGAGCGAAACGGACTTGCTGCCGTATCGCTGGCGAATGGTTGCGTCATTGGGCAAATTGATTCCGATCGGAGTGACGGGGCCGGAGTCACCGGTTTCCATCACGACTTGGATCGCTTTGGCCGAAATCCCCTTCACGTTGTCTTTGCGAAACGATTCGGCGTACGGCATGCGGTCTTCGAACCACTGGGCGTTGTCGGCGAACTTTCGAATCATGTCCATTTTGATCGGGTCGTTGAAGTAGACCGCAGCCTCCCACGATCCCTTGATGCCCCGCGCGTCCATGTAGACTTCGATGAACCCGTTGATGGTGTCGACGGGGCTGTCTTTGTCGGCGACCCACGCGATGTTGTACCCGTAGAAATCGACGGCTTCGCCGGTGCGGTAATAATGAATCAGTGCGCCCAGGGCACGCGCCATCTCGGGCGTGGCAAAGGGAATGGCGGCTTCGAGATGAGAGACGATGTTGGCGATCGGCTGGGCGTACATGCCGGCGGGAACCAGGCTGTCTAATCCGCTGCGATAAACGTTTTCACGCAGTTTTCCGCTGTCCGTTTTGATCAGTTGTGAATTGAGCGGGTAGCGTTCTTGAAACCCGTCCAGGTCGGCGGCGGTGACGTTGTGGTAGAGGTTGTTGGCGCTGGCGGTCAGAATGTCGACGCCCTCGGGCGGTGATTTTTGGGTGACGTGTGTTTCAAAGGTGGGGTCGAACAGGACCGGCTGAAGTTCCACCATCAGCGTGAACAACTCTTCGCCGGAAGCCGGCAGCTGGGCACCGTTTTTGACGGCTTGCTTGACCGCTTCGTCGAGGGCCTCGGCCGTGCACTCCAGCAAATTCTTTTGGGCGGTCAAGGCACTGTGCGGCCCATTGTTGACCCAAAACAGCTTCATGTATTTCCGGATCGCCGCCAGGGTTGTTTCGTCGATCCCTTGCGGATGGGTCAACACACCCTCCAGGACATCGCGAATGCGAAGCGAGTAGCGGTAGCGTTGGTCGATGTAGATGTCGCGTCCGGCGATGGCGGCTTGGGAGAGATGATAGATCAGTGTTTTTTCTCGCAGCGACAACTGCTCGAACCCGTCGACGTAGAGCTGGACGATGGCGACGTCATCGACACGATCGAGCAGGTACTTTCGTTGATCGGAAGTTGGGTCTTGGGCGATCAGACCGGTATTTCCCAAGAGCGTCGCAACGGTGAGCAGGCATGCGGAAAGGAGACGCATCAAAAAACCTTGAATGTCGTGATGGTGAATCTGGAACCTGGCTGACAGTCTACGCCTTTTCGCGGGCCGATTCTGGTGGGCAAGAACCGGTTTGATGAAATCGATTTCGGATTTCACGCCCGAGTCGGTGACGGGCGGAGGATGCCCGTTTGGCCCCCCTTGAATCAGGCGATGGACGGCAAAATTGTGCGGCGTTCCCCGCGAGGACTAAACTGGGGCTGGCTCATGAAACGGGAATAACCGGCACAAAGGATCTTATCAAACCAAAGAAAAACGTTTCGCGATCGGATTCGGCAGGAA
>NZ_JBFHKV010000591.1:0-5284 GCF_041595215.1 Stieleria sp.
CAGTCCCTTTCGGGGTTCTTCGATCAGAAACGGAAAGTCATCGGGTTTGGTCCAGGTGACTTCGCGGCCTTCGGGCGCCTGTAGCATCAGCAGGGTGTTTTCGGGGCCGTCGGAAATTGATGGATAAGGCGTGGTCGGTAGATACGGATGGTTGATCGTGCCCAAACCGCGAATCGTCATCAGTCGCGTGGTGGTGCTATCGCTACTTGCACTGAAATCTCGAAAGATGTCGGGCATGTAAGGGATCAACTTCAGATTGTGCGGGCTGTCCCAGGGCTGGTCCAAGCGAAATTGCTCGTACAAGTCCCGGTAATCGAGCGATCCCAAGATGTGCACCCGCCAGCTTAGATGTTGATCGTCCAATAATTCCGGATTTCGCTGATACGTTTGCAGCAGGCAAGATAAGACGGCCCGCATTCCATAGGCCTCAAAGAGCCTTCCCTGATCCTCGCTGACATACGGGTATCCGTTCACATGGGCGCTGTATCGCATCAGCGTCGCGGCGTCGACCAATTCGCCTCCGGTGCTGGTCGCCAGCGCGTGAAAGATTTGGGGCGAGAGGGAACGGGGAAGGATCTGACATCCGGTACCGGTGATCAGTCCGACACTTTTCCCCACCGCTGAGAGCGACTGAACCAGATTCGTCGGATCAACCTCGATGTCGACGGGCTTGGTCCAGGGCACGGCTTTGTCCGGTCCAACCATTCCACCCAAAATGGTCGAGGCGCGGTTGTCGGTCATCGGCATGTCCTTGCTGACCAGAGAGTCACGGATGCGTTCATTGGACAAACACATCCCGCGGCCGATGAACAGACAAATCTGGGTCAGGGATTCTTCGCCGGACTTGGTGCGATAAACCTCAGGCATTTCCTCGAGTAGCGGGAGGTTCGTTTCACTATCCCAGGGTTGGTCGTGATCAAAGCGATCGTAGAGCGATTGATGGCCCAGGAACGGCAACAACTCCACGCGCCAGCTCAGGTTCAATGTCGTGCCGCTGGTGGAAGATTGCACCTTGGGGAAAGTGCGGTAGTTGCTCATGTATTGTTGCAACGCCTGACTGATTTTCGCGAGGGAGGACTCCGCTACGATCGTGTAGTAAGGCTTCTTGTTCGACCCCGCCGCCGGCACTGCGGGGACCGGATTGGGAAGTGGGATGGCCCCGCGAACGATCGCAGGTCGATCGTAGCGTGGCGTCCGTCGGTTCCGCGCGACGAGATCAGACTCGGTCCAAATCTTCACCTCCCACTGATTCTCAACCGCGGGATCAACCAACGATTTACACTCCGCCACCACTGGCGATGGCATCTTAAACGACACCGTTTTCCCGTTGACCAACATGCCGCGGACCTTGGGCATCCGAAGCAACGTGGGCAAGGGTTCGGGACGCGTCCAAGTGACTTCTTGATGTTGCGGAGCGAAAATGATCGCGAGCTTGTTCTCCAAAGACGGAGCATCCGAATCCAACGCTCCAATCACCGGTTCGATCGCCCGGATCCGGGTTCGTCCGGGTCGCGAACCGAGTGTGTATACCTCCGGAATTTGCTTGATCAACGCGTAGTTGTGAGTGCTGTCCCAAGGTTCATCGAGATTGAATTCGCGATAGAGAGACTGATAGCCGATGAGGGGCAATAAGTGAACGCGCCACGACAGCTGACTTCCTTGGGGCAACTTGAGATCTCGCAACTTGGATCCGATCCATGCAAACCGTCCGATCATGGGCTTGGTGGGCTTGTCCGATTCCCGCACGACATCACTCCGCACCGCGCCGAACTTGTATCCGTTGGGTGGCCGGTCGGCTGCCTTGTCAGCGGCGAACCATTTCTCCGACACGTGCTCGTTGCCGGAGATCGAAATCAGAGATTGCAATTTGAGTGGATGGATCCCTTGGGGAAACGAAAGCACATCGCCGGTTCCCAAGACCGCCATCGTCGCAGTGGTCGAGGAGATCAACATTTCGGACGCGACTTCGTCGTCCTTCAACGGCTTGGGTTCGGGTCGTGTCCACGGCACCTTCGCGCCCTCCCCGGCGAACAGGATGACCGCGGTTTGGTCGCCGCCGTCGTCGAAGAAGACGCCGTTGCCGATATCAGGCATCTGCGCGCCGACACCCTGTCGCCAGATACTGCGGATCTGTGTCGAATCGACAGCGGTGCCAAAGCGATAGACCGCGGGCATGCGGTCCAACAGACTCTTGTTGTGTTCGGAATCCCAAGGTTCATCCAGTTTAAACTCCGCATACAACGCTTCCTCGCCGAGATGGGGCAGCAGGTGCACGCGCCAAGAAAGCTTGGTGTCGATGCGCAGTGGTGTGTTTTGGTAAAAACCACGATCGATGCACTTTTCGACGGCTTCGGCGATGGTTCGCAGGTTGGTGCCAACCTGATCGAACGATACTTCTTCGATCGGCTGGGTGGCCGCCGGCACTTTCGTTTCCGCTGTCGCTTTTGCAGTCGAATCCAACGGCGATGTGGTTTTGGCCGCGTCCTCCTCGTTGGACGTGACGGCGGGCGGCGAAGTCCCATCGGCCGATGCGTTCCCGCCGATCGACACGACGGATTTCTCGATCGGAACAACGTCAGGCTCGCTGCGATCGAGCGCCGCGATCACCATACTACTGGCCGCGTAGAGTCCGCCGCCGATCAGCAGTAAAAAAATCGCTGCCAGACCGGCGACCGTTTGGGCGACCAACCAGGACGACATCTCTTGCCGGCTGTCCTCGTCGTGCGACGGAGTGTCATTCTGTTTCAATTCGACCACCGGCCAGAGCTTGGACGCTCGTTCTTTCAGCTTCAAAATCTCCGCCGTCTGATCCGCACCGAGTTGCTCCGCGATTTCGATTCTCGAGTTGACCGCTTCAAAGCTCTCCTTGTCGAAACCGAGGGCTCGGTCCATCGCGTCGCCGGCCTCCTTCAGCTGTCCGAGTTCCCAATGTTGACGGCCGAGGGTGCAGGCGACGGAGCATGCAAAATCAGCCGGCAAGGAGCGTGAGCGTTTCAACAGCTCGCGCAGGTCCGCGATCGATCCCTCATGATTTCCGGCCGATTGATATACAGCGGCTCGAAAGAAACGCACTTCTGGCGGGTTCCCCGCTTGCTTCATCACCGTGTTGATGTCCGCAAGGGCTTTTTCGTGCTCGGCCATTTCGTAATAGACCTGAGCGCGACGCAGCCGTGCATCGAGATCGCCTTGCTTGATCATGTCCGTCATCACATCGATGATGACCTGGTTGAATTTCAAAACGTTCTCGGCGCGTTTCTCTGCGAAATCGGCAAGCAACGTCGACATCTCGTCTCGAACCGGCACCCCGGATTGGTCAAAGAGTTCGATCGCGGGTCCCGAGTCTGTTCGGCTTGCCGATTTCCATCGCTGTGCCAATGCGACACGCTCAACGGGGGCGGGGTGAGAATCATAGACGGTTGTTTTTCGACACATGATTGCGCGGATGGCTGCCTCGATATCACGCTGGTCGAACGCGTTGATCTCTGGCCGAGGTGCATAGAAATGCGAGGGTGCAAGGTTCGATTTGATTTTGTTGCCGATCGCGCCCGACACGATATGATCGAATTCAATGTCACGTCGAATCACGTGCTTCAAACCGTCGACGAACGCCGCGCTGCCGTAGGCTTCCACCGCCGCCCGATCGGCGAGGACTTCCTGCAATCGGCTCGCCCCGAGCGTCAACCGCGTGAAGAGGTAGTGGAAGGTCCTGAGGAAGTGGATCGTGATGTCCCACCAACGGATCTTGCCACGTTCGCTGATCGCGTCGGCGAATTGATGCATCGCGAATTGAACCTTCAGCGCGACATCCCCGCCCGCAGTGTCTCGGTTTCGAAAGTGCGTGTACTCGTGTGCCAAGATGGCGCGCAGCGAATCGACATTGAAATCATCGAGCAACGCGACGCCAAAAATTAGCACCCGCCGACCCTTGTCACGCAACTTGTCCCACCAACGGCCGCGTTCGGTCACGGCCAAATCGGTGCCGGGTGAAATCCAGATCTCGTCGACGCTTCGCGTGCCCATCGTTTCGGCGACGTCGCGGACCAGACTCCAAAACGCTTCGGACTCACCCTGTCGAAGCTGCATCCCGTCTTGTGAATCCGGAATGCGAATCATCGCGGTGCGAATACCACTGACCGCCGTGATCACCCCGCCGACACCGCCGATCAAGATCACCGCCAACAAGATCAGATTCAAATACGGAGTGGACAGCGCCGCGTATCCGATCGTCAGCGGCAGGGCGACCGCACAAACCAGAATGACCGGCAGGGAGATGTAATAGTAGACCCCCGCAACCGTGACGACGCCGCGATACACCCGTCGAATCAATCGAGTGGCCAGCGATCTCGCATCGAGTTGGTTCTGCTCGATCGCTTGGAGCGTGAAACGGCTGAGCAGCAGACCCAACAAATAAATCGCCACCAATCCGATCAACCAGACCATGATGATCCAGAACGTGATCTCGGCGTATTCCCAAACCCACTTCTGATTGTCAATCGCGACTTTCAACATTTGCGCGATGCTCTCATCGGACAGTCCTAACGCCTTGGCGTTGCGCAACGCGATCTCGGCCGATTGCCAATCTTTGTCCATGAACGACTGCAATCCCTTGAAGTACTGCGCATGGGGGTTGTTGGGAAATTTCTGTACGAATTCGCTAGTCGTTTCGCGAAACAGTGCATCGTTGCCAACTTGTGCGGACAGTTTTGCCGTTGCGATCCACGGCAAGGGGACCGACGCATTCTGTTTCAAGCTCGCCTGTGCCATCTGCAGTGCTTCGCTTCGGTACTTGGACGCGAAGGCGGCGTTGGGAGCGTATTGGTCGATGGCGTTGATCGCTGACATCATGTTGTCGAGCGACCGATCCTTGGAAAGATTGGCTTGGATCTGAGATTCAATGCGATTCGCGGCGGCGGGCGTGTACACCGACGCGTTGGACGCGCCCGGCATCGATGGTGTGGGAACACGAATGCCGCGAATGGTGTTGGTCGGATTGAAAGCCGGAGAGCGACTGGCGTTGGTCGCGAGCGGGTTTCGAAACACCGGGCCGACGGAACGACCACCGGGTGCGGCGAACGGCATGTTACGTTGACCGTCGAACGAAGAACCTGGCCGGAACGAGTTGCGTGGCGAGGAATACGATGGGGCACCGGGATAGCTCGGCCGACTTGACGGCACGCCGGTCCGCGGGGTGTTGAACCGATTGGGATTCGACGAGGGCGAGTTGTACGAAGGTCGTGAGTAAGAGGGCCGCGAGGTCGAGGGTCGTGAGTAGGACGGTCGCGAG
>NZ_JBFHKV010000592.1:0-5274 GCF_041595215.1 Stieleria sp.
CGGTCGATCAACACCGGTTGTCCGTCGGCGACGATGAATGCTTCGGCGACGTAGCGTTCGAATTGTGCCTTGTCGTAGCAGATCTCCATCGCGCGACCGCCCAGCACGAAACTGGGACGGACCAACGCCGGATAGCCGATGCGTTTGACTTCCCTTCGGGCCTCTTCCATGTTGCGGGCGATGCCGCTGGGCGGCTGCCGCAATTGCAAGTCGTTGATCAGCTGTTGGAAACGCTCGCGGTCCTCGGCGGCTTCGATCGTGTCGACGCTGGTGCCGATGATCGGGACACCGGCCTCTTGCAGTCCTCGAGCCAGATTCAGTGGCGTTTGTCCGCCGAACTGAACGATCACGCCGTCGGGTTGGGTCGCGTCGCAGATGTTCAACACATCTTCGATCGTCAGCGGTTCAAAGAACAGGATGTCCGAGGTGTCATAGTCCGTGCTGACCGTCTCGGGATTGCTGTTGACCATGATCGATTCGTAACCGATCTCACGCAGCGCGAAACTGGCGTGGCAGCAGCAATAGTCGAACTCGATCCCTTGCCCGATCCGGTTCGGCCCGCCGCCCAAGATCACGACGCGTTTTTGATCCGCCTTGGGCGGCAATTCGTCTTCGATCTCGTAGGTGCTGTAGTAGTACGGCGTGTAGGCTTCGAATTCGGCGGCGCAGGTATCGACGCTTTTGAAGACCGGTCGAATGCCCAAATCCAAACGATGTTGACGGACCTTCAATTCGGTCGAGGACAGCATGTGGGCGATTTGTCGGTCGGAAAAACCGTCGCGTTTGGCGTTCCACATCCGCTCTCGGTCCATCGCCTCGAGCGATCCGAGTTTGCGAATCTCCTCTTCGTGTTCAATGATTTCCGAAAGGTGGTCCAGGAACCAGGGATCGATGTGCGTCAGCGAATGCACTTCCTCGATCGAGATGCCCGCCTTGATGGCGTAGCGCAAGTAAAAGATTCGCTCGGCATTGGGGGTGCCCAGCTTGGCGCGGATGGTGTCCAGGTCGGGTTGGTCTTCGGTACCCCAGAGATCGCGGTTGTCGCTACCGAGCCCGAAGGCGCCGACTTCCAATCCACGCATCGCTTTCTGCAACGATTCGCGGAACGTGCGTCCGATCGCCATCGTTTCGCCGACGCTTTTCATTTGCGTCATCAGCGTCGCGTCGGCTTCGGGGAACTTTTCGAAGGCGAACCGCGGAATCTTGGTGACGACATAGTCGATCGTCGGTTCGAAGCAGGCCTTGGTTTTCTTGGTGATGTCGTTGGGCAATTCCCAGAGTCGGTATCCGACGGCAAGTTTGGCGGCGATCTTTGCGATCGGAAATCCGGTAGCCTTACTGGCCAAGGCACTGGAGCGGCTGACACGTGGGTTCATTTCGATCACGATCATTCGTCCGGTCGACGGTTCGATCGCGAATTGAATGTTGCTGCCGCCGGTTTCGACTCCGATTTCGCGGATCACGGCCAACGAGGCGTCGCGCATCCGTTGGTATTCTTTGTCGCTGAGTGTTTGGGCCGGGGCGACGGTGATCGAGTCGCCGGTATGAACGCCCATCGCGTCAAAGTTCTCGATGCTGCAGATGATCACGACGTTGTCGTCTTTGTCGCGCATCACCTCCATCTCGTATTCTTTCCAGCCGATGATGGATTCTTCGATCAGGACTTCCGTGACCGGCGATTGGTCGAGGCCGCTTTTGACCAGGGCATCGAAATCGTCTTTGTTGTAGGCGATCGCGCTGCCGCTGCCGCCCATGGTGAAACTGGGGCGGACGACGGCCGGCAAGCCGACGTCTTCCATCGCCGCGCGGGCTTGTTCGATGTTGTGCACCACGTGGCCGCGGCAGACGTCCAGGCCGATCTTTTCCATCGCCTCTTTGAACTGGTCGCGTTCCTCGGCCTTGGCGATCACCTTGGCGTCGGCGGCGATCATTTCGACGCCGTATTTTTCCAGCACGCCGTTGGCGTCCAGGTCCATGGCAACGTTCAGGCCGGTTTGACCTCCCAGGGTGGGCAGCAAGGCGTCCGGGCGTTCTTTTTCGATCACTTTTTCGACCATTTGCCAGGTCAGCGGTTCGATGTAGGTCGAATCCGCCGTGGCCGGGTCGGTCATGATCGTCGCCGGGTTGCTGTTGACCAGCACCACTTCGTATCCCTCTTCGCGGAGGGCTTTACACGCCTGGGTGCCGGAATAGTCGAATTCACAGGCCTGGCCGATGATGATCGGCCCGCTGCCGATCAGCAGAATTTTTTTGATGTCGTCGCGTCGTGGCACGTCGTTTTCCGGTGGAGAGCGAGATCGTTTCCAAATTTCGGGAAAGATATCAGATCAACCACCGTCTTGCGTAGGATAGGCAACACCAGAAAACCGGGATTTGTCCGCTAAGCCGTCGTACTGTCTGCGGCGACCGCGTTATTTCCCTTCGCCGCACTGGACTTGTCCCAGAACGTGGCGAAGAACAGCACCGACACGCCAATCGCCAAGCCCGCCGGCATCAGCCAAAACTCTGCGGCCCCCTCCGCCCAGCCTTCCGAGGTGGTCGGATCCAGGTTGATGTAATCGCCCCAGGGTCCGTGAATCAGGTTCCCGACCAGCATCCCAGCCCCGTACGTCAACAACCCCAGCAACGCCTGCGCGCTGGTCCGGATTTCCTTCGGCGCGATGCGATCGGTGTAGAGCTGGCCGGTCACAAAGAAAAAGTCGTAACAGATCCCGTGCAAGACGATTCCCAGGACCAACATCGCTGAGGTGCTGGGCATCAATCCGAACAGTGCGTAACGCAAGGCCCATGCCAACATCCCCACCAGCAACATCCACTTGACGCCCAAGCGGGCCAGGAAGAACGGGACCAGTGCCATGAAGAAAATTTCGCTCACCTGACCGAGTGCCATCACCCCCGCACTGTCGCTGCCGAACGCCATCTTTTCAACAAAGTCATACGTCCGGGCGTAGTAGAACGCCAACGGGATGCAAATCAGAAACGAGCAGACCGCAAACACCAGGTAGCTGGGGTTGCGAAACAGCCGAACCGCATCCAATCCCAAGACTTTGCCGATGCTGACCGGATTGTCACGTCCCTGCGGCGGTGACTTGGGGAGCGTGAAACAATAGATCCCGTAAATCAGGCCGACGACCGCCGAAAGCCGCAACGGCAAATTCGTGCTGCCGGCGTCTTCCACTCCGGGAAGCACCGGGATCGGGAATAGCCCGAACATGGATTGTGAAACCACCAACCCCGAAACGATCCAGCCGATCGTGCCCCACAACCTGATTTTGGGGAAATCATTTTCAATCGAATCCACGTTCTGGAACGTGATCGCATTGACCAGCGCCAAGGTCGGCATGTAGCACAAGAAAAACGCCATCATGACCCAGTAAAATCGGGTCGGTGAGTCGACGATCGTGCTGCACCACCAAAGCATCGCGGCGCCGGCAATCTGCAGCACTCCGTTGATGATCTCTTTGTTGAACAACCGGTCGGCGACAAACCCGACGATGATCGGGGCAAAGATCGCCGCCCATGTTTGAGTCGAATAGACGTCACCGATGATCGTGTTGAGATTCTCTTCACCGGCAAATATCTGCTGCAAGTAACTCGTCATCGGGACGAAGAACGCCCCCCAGACAAAAAACTGCAGAAACATCATCACATCAAGGCGAACTGCTTTGGACATCGGCGACGTCTTCGAAAAAAGTGCGAATCAGAAATCAACTTGCCCGCTATCATAGCGACTCTCGGACACGAAGGTATCGCGGTAAAGTCGCCTGGGGGCCGCGTGACTTTGCCGTCGAGGATTGCCCAGTCGGACCAGACCGCCAAAAATGAGTTTCGCCGCCGATCTCTCCCGCAAGCGGTTTGTCGTTTCTAGCCCGCACGTGTCGGCGAGGGGCCGCGCGGCGTGCTTCGCTGATCCGCCGGGCTAACATGTCGCGTTGATCTGGGAAAGTCGATAAAAATGACAAACCGCAAGTGCGATGCGAAGATGAATCGGTCTAATGCCAACGCGGCGAAGTCCCGCGCCACTCCAAAACCCTGTGCCTTGTGCGGTCGCGTCACCCGGCGTGGGACGACCGAGCACCACCTGATTCCCCGTCGCTGCCATCACAACAAATGGTTTAAAAAACGGTTCTCAAGGGCTCGAATGCAAGAAACGATTTCCGTTTGCCACGATTGCCACAACTCGATCCATCGATTTGTGCCGCGGGAAAAAGATCTTGGACGCCATCACAACACCGTCGAATCTCTGCTCGCACACGAACAAATCGGTCGATTCGTCGCCTGGGTTCGAGACCGCAATTAGGAGTGTCCCGCAATGAACGACGACGAACACCCCTCGGCTGAATCAAACTCCCCCGACGAGTCGAATGCCGAGTCGTACTTGGAAGACGATGCTGATTTTGGCGAGATCTCGCTCGATGATATCGGAGCGGCCTACGCGCGCGCCGCCGCGGCGCATGATCCGGAGACGTTTGCGGTGCCGGAAGCTCCGCCGAACAGCGAAAACGACGACGAACCGGCGCCGGATGCGTCGACGGAGAACTCGGCCGCTGAAGACGAAACCGTCCATCCCGAAGGCATCATCGAAGCCGCCCTGTTCGTCGGGCATCCGGACAATCAATCGTTCACCGCCGCCCGCCTGGCGTCGCTGATGCGCGGGGTCACCGAAGAGGAGGTGACCGAGATGATCGACACGCTCAACCAGTCCTACAAGTCAGCCGAACAAGCGTTGCGCATCATCGAAGACGAAGACGGTGGCTATCGGATGACGATTGCCCCCGCGGTCGAAAAAGTCCGCCATTCGTTTCTCGGCAAGGTCCGCGAAGCGCGTCTCAGCCAAGCCGCCGTCGAAGTGTTGTCGCTGGTCGCCTACCAGCCGGGGGTGACCGCCCAGACCGTCCAAGATCAACGTGGAAAAGACAGCGGCGCGCTGCTCAATCAACTCGTCCGCCGCCGACTGCTGGAAATGAAACGCCAAGCACCTGCCGAGGGCGGACGGAAAGTCCCGCACTACTACCCCACCGAGCGTTTCCTCACCCTGTTCGGGCTCGAAACCCTCGAAGACCTGCCGCTGGTCGACGAGAGCTTCCTGGGGCATTAAGTGGTCTACCGAAGCTCAATTTTCGGGTAGTGGACGAGGCGACGAGTCCTCTGTCCTCGGCATCTCGGCAAGATCTCGTCGCCTCGTCCGCTACCGCCTACCCGAAAAACCAACGTCGCGGGGGGGGCTGAAGCACCGCTGACCAGCCGATGCCTCGCTTCCCTATCCCCCTTCCA
>NZ_JBFHKV010000593.1:0-5270 GCF_041595215.1 Stieleria sp.
CCGGAAAATAGCAGAATACTCGCTTTCGCGGTAGTCTCACCCTCGATCTGGGCCGGAGCTGCAAATTTAACACTTCCATCGGCATCCGGCAGGGTCTGCTCGGTGCCTTGGTGTGCAAAGAGACAAGATTTCGTCAATGAATGATTCGATCTTGAACGTGAAATGTCCAGCGTCAACGGTACATCCGACTCGTCCGAGCGGAGGTCGCCGACGGGATGGCGGCGCCGTAGCTCAACTCGTCCTGCGGCTGGGACACGGAATAACGCCCGCTGTTGAGGACCGATGGGGGGCCCAGCGGACGGGGTGTCGTGTCAGCCGAAGCCGGATTCGCAGCCCGAGACGCCGGTTGTGGTGCCCCGGT
Organism: Stieleria sp.; assembly: GCF_041595215.1. Lineage (NCBI taxonomy): Bacteria > Pseudomonadati > Planctomycetota > Planctomycetia > Pirellulales > Pirellulaceae > Stieleria > Stieleria sp. The sequence continues at coordinate 362 of NZ_JBFHKV010000593.1, forward strand.
ATCGGCAATCTGGCCGAGCGCCGTCTGTTCGCGACGCCGCTGGTACCAACTGGTCGGCTCAGATGCTGCTGGCTGAGATGCCAACGACTGAGATGCCCCGGCCGGTCCCGTCAACGCCATGCGACCGCCGGCTGCCAATTGGTTCGGCGACGGGCTGGCGGGCGATTGGGGGCCAGTAGGTGATTGGGGCCCGTTGAGCGACCGCGGGGTCCGGGATGATGCGAGCGAAGCGGAGGCCTTGACGCGGGCTGACACGAAGGATTCAACCGGTCCGCTGCCCTGGGCCACCCAGGCCAGCCACTGGTCTTGCAGCTGTTTCAGCGAATCGTAGCCGTAGTGGGCCTGCACGTTGTCGGTCCAGGACGAACTCTCCATGTAGCCTTCTAAAAAGGCGATGAACTGACGCGGCCCGGATTGTTCGATCAAAAACCGGCAAACCGAATAGCCTTGCGCGTACATCGGCAACATGTCGCTGGGGTACTCGGTCAAGCGAAACAGCTTGTTCATCGGAATGCCACGGCGGTTGCTCAAGTACTCTCGCAACTTCAATTCGTGTTTGTTGCGTTCGGCCGAATGCTCCACCGTGGTGCAGATTCCCTCGTCGGCCCAGCGCGGCAACGGACGGCCGAAGTGCGTCGCCATCACCGTGTGCGTGACTTCGTGCGGCAGCACACTATCAAGAATGCGTTCCCGTGATCCGATCACCTGCATTTGAAAGTTGCCGACCGGCGACCGGTTGTACGTCGTGGCCCCTTGGGCAGCCAAATGCGGTCCGGAAACCACTTCGATCGGACAGGGGGTCGTCCAGGGCCGCAACGGCTCACCGAGCCAATAGACCGCCAACTCGTGACGAAATTTCTCGGCATGCTGTGCGACCGCTTCGGCCAGTTCTTGCGTGTCTGCATGGACCAGAAAATTCTGTGTCCGTGCGTTTTGGGCGATCGTCTGCTGACTCGAGATGATCACGACCGCCGCGACCACTAGCGACCGCAACACACTCCATCGTCGAACGGCTTCCATGCCGTGGCACTCCGCTTGCGAGATTCCGGGACCTCATGCTTTCAAAACCGCATCCATTGCGGTGTCTGCATGGGACGTCAGGGCAGTCTAGGGATCTACGCGAACGGCTGAAAGAGAAGTTTTTACGCTCCGACCTTAGCCTTGGTCCGCGCTTCGCGAAGTCCCCGGCTGAGGATGTCACGCAGCATCGGCGAGCAATCTTCGTACTTGGTTTGATCCGGAGCACCGTTGCTGAACTGATAGATCGCATCACGTGGTTTGACACCGAGTGCGATCAACGAACTGCTGACGGTCCCGTAATCCTGGTTGCGAATCACCATGCTCGGTCGACCCGGTCCGACCGGTGCGCGGGCGAACACGCGACTGGCCACGGCCAAGAACTTGACCGGCGAATCCAAGGTCTGCAGCGTCAGGAGGCGTCGCGCCATCCGAACCCGCTCGTCATCCGGGTCGTTCAGGTTGTGCGCACCGATGATGTTCAGCCCGGGTTCCATTTCGACGACCTGCTGATGCTGGTCGGAATGAATCGCGTAGCCAGCTTTTGCATCGGCGATGATCAGGTTACAACCTTCGTATTGCGTCTCACCGAGTTCGGCGAGCGCTTTGTCGAGTGCCCGAGCTGAGCTCGTGCATCGAAGCAGGTCCATCGCAAGTGATCCGCGCGAGCGTTGCCCGAACAGCGGCATCGCCGTCGCCCGGTTGCAAACTTCGACGAATAACCCATTTTGATTGACACCGAGCCAGGTCCCACCGGCTTTCTGATCCACGCCGCATAAAACGCGAGGCTTTCCCGACTGTATTGACGGCGTCAAACTCGGCCGGTCAAAGTACTCTTCGCGATTCGCTGCGACCAGGATAGGACTCTCTGGGACCAATTGATACTGAACGGCCAATAAGCACATCTCGAAGCTTTCTTTTCAAAGATCAGTTGGATTTGGATCACGGGTGCGAGGCCGACGGATACCTCTGGGCTCACGTCGAAATCCACGTCCGCCAATCTATCCACGTCGCCGACGAATCTGCACCCCCTGATGGGGTATTAAAGGCGAAAAACTGCCGTAAATTCCGCTCGCGGGCCGCAGAGTCACCCCGCTGGACGAGGTTTTCGGGTCGTGGCCTATTCAAAATGCCCATTTTCGGCTAGCTAGCAACCGAAAACGGACGCTCCGGCAGCACTAGTCCTTGCGGTGCTTCTTTTTCTTTTTCTTCTTGCCCGCGGCGGACTTTCCGCCGAAGGAGCCGGATTTTCCGGCGAAGAATCCGTCCGGTTTGCTGCGACTCTTGCCGCCCGGCTTGCCGCCTTTTCGAAAACCGCCCGAGCGGCTCGGGGAATCCCCTTGGGCCGGTCCCCGGTCGGGGCGAATCCGCAGCTGCTTGCCCGACACCCAGGCCCGTTGCAGCGTTTGGAAGACGTCTTTGGGCATCCCTTCGGGCAGATCGATGGTGCTGAAGTGCGGATAGATTTTGATCGGTCCGATCATCCGGCTTTCGATGCCGGCCTCATTGGCGACCGCACCGACGATGTTTCTCGGTGCCACACCGTCGTTTCGTCCGACTTCGATTCGGTAACGCATCATGCCTGGTTCGGGCGGACCGAGGACGCGTCCGCGTTTGCCGAATTCTCCGCCCCCGGCTCGCTCGTCACCGCCACGTCGACTGTCGCCGCGGTCCTGGTATTCATCCCGGGCACGCTTGGGACGGTCCTTCAACAGGAACGGCCGACCGTGTTGTGCGATCTCCGCCAGCGCCGCGGCAATCGCTTCGATCGACTTGCCAGACTCCTCGGCGTATTGTCCGATCAGGTCCTTGAACAACGTCAGGTCCTTGTCGGCAATCACCTGCGTGATCGAGGCTTTGAAGCGTTCGATCCGCGTCGCGTTGATCGCATCGGCCGACGGGATATCGACCAGTTCAATCGACTTTTTGGTGGCCCGCTCGATCAGCTTCAGTTTACGTCGTTGGGCGGGGGTCAAAAAGATGATCGCCTCGCCACTGCGGCCGGCTCGCCCGGTGCGTCCGATGCGGTGAATGTAGGATTCCGCATCGTGGGGCAAGTCGAAATTAAAGACGTGGCTGACGCGTGTGACATCCAGTCCGCGGGCCGCAACATCAGTCGCGACCAACACATTCAACCGCCCGTCTTTCAATTGTTCGATTGTTCGTTCACGCACCGATTGCGGCATGTCACCGTTGAGTGCGGTGGCGGCGAAACCGTTGCGGATCAGCTGTTCGGCCAACCGCACGGTGGTGTCCTTCGTTTTGGTGAACACGATCACCCCGTCGGTCGCTTCGGCTTCCAAGAACCGCGTCAACGCGTTGACTTTTTCTTTGGGGGGGACAATCACCGCACGTTGCCGAATGGATTCGGCCGTGACCTGTTTCTTTTCGATCGTCACCAATGCGGGATCGACCAGGTATTTGTCCGCGATCGATCGGATCGGACCGGGCATCGTCGCTGAAAACAACGTGACCTGACGTTTCTCGGGCGTTTGGTCGAGCACGAACTCGACATCCTCCAAGAAACCCATGTTCAACATCTCATCGGCCTCGTCCAACACCAGGCACCGCAGCTCGCTCAGATCCAGCGTCCCGCGCTTGATGTGGTCGATCACACGTCCGGGCGTCCCGACGACGACATCCACGCCACGACGCAGTGCGCGAAATTGGTGCTCGTAGTCCTGGCCGCCGTAGATCGCCAGAACGCTGAATCCCTTCAAGTTCTCGGCGTATTTCTCAAACGACTCGGCGACTTGAATCGCCAATTCACGCGTCGGCGCCAACACCAACGTCTGGACCGTCCGCTGTTTGGAATTGATCGTGGACAGAATCGGCAGCGCAAACGCCGCCGTTTTTCCCGATCCGGTCTGCGACTGGGCCAGCACGTCTCGGCCGGCCAGCATGTAGGGTATCACCTGTTGCTGCACCGACGTCGGCTCGGAATAACCCGACTCGACGACCGCCTCGAACACCTGGCGACGCAGTTCCAACGCGGCGAATCCGGTCGGCGCCTCTTCGTCTTCTTCTTCGCGAAGATCCGCTTGCTCGTCGGTTTCGTTGTCAGCGACGGATTGCTCGACCGCTTCCTTCACCACCGGCGGGACCGCATCGACGGCGGATTGCTCGTTCGGCTGGTCGGTTTCAACGTCGGCTTCAGCCTTGGATTCAGCAACGGCGTCGGTTGCGGGCTCTTCACTTGGCTGGTGAGTCGATTCGGCAGAGGGTTGGACCGGCGCTTCGGGTGGTGTGTCATCCTCGGCGGCATCGGCAGCAACAATCGGGGCTTCTTCAATCAATTCAGGCTCATTTTCGACCGTTACCTGATGGTCTTCTATCGACAGATTCAATTCGTTCTCGGATCCCATGATCACTTCTAGGCGGCAAACATTCGTGCTATTTCGTTCCCAGGAGACTATCCCAAGCCCCCGGCAAACGGCAGAGCGTAAATCGTGAATTGGCGACAATCACCGCTGACGGCCCTTTACGTGATAGATCGCACCACTAATCGCGGTTATCGATCGGCACCTTCCGTTTTTGCTTCTGCTAAATTCAGTCGTCAATCTCGACCAACGGGGGATTCGCTTGCTGCCGCAGCGTCTCACCCGAAGCAAATCGGAAGCGTATCGCATGACCAATGATGTGGATGAAAGTGAACCGATCGATGTCGGACCGGTGCGTGCGATCGATGTGGCCGGGTTCCTGGTCGGGCGGCGTCGTTCCATCGAACGCGTGATCGCTTCCAAAGCGTCACTTGCGCTGGGTGCCGCGTTGGTTGGCACCGCGGCGCTGGCCCGGGAGTATGACGCGGTTAGCTTCGTCCATCAGCCGCAGGATCTGTTGGCCCCCCTGGCCGCGTCGATCTTTGTTTCCGCCATCATGTTTGCGGTCGTGC
>NZ_JBFHKV010000594.1:0-5258 GCF_041595215.1 Stieleria sp.
ACGTCACCGGAATACCCCGGCCCGGCACTCTGCTGTGCTTCGCCGACAAATCGTAACGCTTGATCCCAACGACTCAGTTCGCCGCCGAGTTGCATGCTTTGCGAACCATCGAACAGATAGATCATCGAGGGCCGGGTCGTTTCACCGGCCTGTTCGTCGATCTTGGTCGGCCCCAACAGGATCGCGACCAGGATCGCAATCGCTGCGGCGCGAATCACGATCAACCCGGTACGACCGTTGACCAACGAACGTCCCCAGAAGATTCGCAACACGAACCACAACAGGGCGCACGCGGCGACCAGTCCGATCCAGCCTCGGGGAGACAGCGGTGACGTCCAAGAAAAATACGTGTTGGCCAGTAACTCGATGCCGCTCATTGTGACTCTCCCGTGACGGCCGATTCCAGCTCGACAGAATTCTCGCGGGCCAGTGTTTCAAAGTAACCGTCGACGGCGCGACGATATTCCGTCGGAATCGGAGTTTGGCGGTCCACCGCGATCTCCAGCAGCATCACGTGTTGGATTCGCTTGCGGAGTTCGTCGGCGACCAGACGGACACGGTTGGAGACCGAATCGCCGTCGCGGAACGTCAATCCTCCTCCGCCAGCCAACGGGCCGGTCATTTCGCCGTCACGGGATCCCTGGTCCTGCGTTTCCGTCGCATCCTCGTTTTGTCCGCCCTCGAGCAACTCGGCCAACTCCCGCAACGACTCGGCCCGTAACTCTTGCTTGAGATCTCGCAGGGCTCGTTCGGTTTCCGGCTCGGTGTTTTCGCCGCTTGTCCCGTTGCTTCCCATCTGGTTGGCCAATTGGTTGGCTTGTTGTTCCATGCGTCGCAGACGGGCAAGGCGTGGGGTGACGAGTTGTTGGTAAAGTCGTTCGAGACGATTGGCGGCTTGGGCGTATTCGACCGCCCGTTCGATCGCCTCGGCAGCTTCCGTTTCGTCCGTTTTGCCGTCGGCGTCCCGAACCCGGTCGGCGGCGGATCGGGTCGATTCGAGTTGTTCCAGAAAACGAGTTTCCTCGGCAAAGTTTTGCAGCTGATCGTTGACTTCGCTCATTTCGATGTCGCCGATGTCCGCTTGCGACGAGATCACTTCTTCCAGCGTTTCGCTGCGGGCTGCCATCCGTCGCGCCAGTCGTTCGGCCTCGGTTTCGCGCTCGGGCTGACCGGCACCATCGGGATTCGGGGTGTCGGGATTTACGGAGTCGGGATCACGACCACCGCCGGGGGAGAGTGGGTCGAGGGTGCCGAGTTGATGTTCCATGCCGGCCAGGCCGCTGGTCAAATCCCGCAGAGACGAAACCCGCGTCACCGGTTCGGCGGCGGAGACCGCTTCGAGTTGCAGGCCCAGTTCTTCGATCAGATCGCTGACACTCTGGCCCCTGGCGGCCATCGATTCGAGTTCGCCCTCGCGTGCCAGCGTGGCCAGATCGTCCATCCCCGACTGGGCGTCATCCATCCGGCGGGTCATCAACTCGGACTGCGTCAATCGTTCCGCCAACGGTTCGCGGATCGCGTCAAGTCGCTCCAGCAATTCGATTTGTTGTTCGTAGAGTGTTTCCTGGGGCGTGGGCGCGTCGTCATCGTTCATCGCGTCTTGGTCTTGGTCGATCGATTCCGAGGTGGCTGCGGAGGACTCGGCGTCGTTTTCGTTTTCCTCAGTAGTCTCCCCAGTGTTCTCCTCTGCACCCTCTGGATTGTTTTCGCCTTCGTTCGTCTCGGTTTGACTTTGACCGGTCGATGTCGCCGACGGCATGGACGTGTTTGACTGCGTTGCGAGGGGAGATCGTTGTCCCGACGCGGCCGACTGGGCGTTGGCCGCCAGACGACGTTGCTGGGATGCGATTTGGATCAGCGAGTCGGCCAATTGGCGTTCGGTCTCGGGAGGGTCACGACGCAGTTTCTGTTGTAGCTGACGCGCCAGACGACGCAGTGCCTGTTGTTGGGACAGGCTCATGCGTTTGGTCAGAATGATTTCCAGCGTGCGGCGGGCTTCGGCCAATGAACGCAGGGCTTCTTCTTCTTGAACCAGGGCCAGATCCAACGAGCCGGCGGCTAGCGAATCGGCCGCTTGCAACATCGCGGCTTCGGCCTGGTTGAGCGCTTCGACGTCGTCGTTTCCGCGCGAGATGAAGAACTCCGCCAGGAAACGCGTCAAGTCCGCGAGTTCACTTTGGTTTTCGACCAGGCGATCGATCGTTCCCAGTTGAGCGGCCATGTCGGTTCCGCCACGAACCAGTTTTCGCGTTCGATTGATCACAAACCGTTCGCGTCGAATGATCTCGTCCAAACGCACCAGAACTCGTGAGCTGGCGCCGTCGTTTCCGCCGGGCGGATCGATCTCTTGATAGAACTGTCGCAGCGGCCGGATGTCGATGTACCGCACCTCTGATTCGCTGCGATGGTTTCCCCAGGGGCGGTTGTCGACGGCATAGGCGTAGTATGCGATGTAGTCACGTTCGGAGAGGTCGAACGATTCCAGTGGCAACAGCTCCGCAAGCAGCAACCGGGTCCTTTCAGCCGGCGACGTTGTCGAAGCCTCGGCGTCGGATTCGGTTGTCCAGTCGGTCAGGATGTATTCATCGTCGCCACCGAGTTGGAATGCGATTCCGGATTCGATGATTCCATAGTCGTCGGAGACCTGGACGCCCAGCGGAACTTCGGCCAACGTGTGAACCCTGATCTCGTCGTTCGGTTCCCGCCAGCTGATTGAGGGGGCGGCGTCACGACGGATGCCCAACCGGCCGGCGACCGGTTCCATCGGAGTCCCGTCGGTACCCGAGCCAGAGAATCGCCAACGGATGGTATTGTCCGCGGGCAATGAAAACGACCAACGCGTCCGGTCCTGGGGTGAATCCAAGGGTGTCGGTGATAGCTGTGACGTCCGCGGCCCCGTTTCCAGCACCGCCTGTTGCAGTGGATGGTTCAATTCGATGGTGACGGTGACCTGGGAGCGTTCCAAGACGGTCAGGTCGGGCTTGGAAAACACGCGTGATTGCAATCCGGTGTACTCGGGCGGTTGGACGGTGATCTCGATCCGTTCGGTTTCGATCAACGGCTGGACATCGATCCGATGGATGGAGGTGGTTTGCCCGCTGGAGACGAATTGATATTCGATCGGCCAAGCCGCTTTGCCCAGGTTGGTACGGAAGGTCTTTCGCCGATCGTCGGTCTCCGGCGCATCGGCCAGGACTTCGCTTTCGATCCACTCGGGCTCGGGGGCCGCGGCATCTTCGATCGTCTTGGATTGTGTCGAATCCGTTTCGGTCGCGTCCGTTTCGATCGGCCTGAGTTCACGGTAGCGAAGCAAGACGTCGCGATTGGTCCGTCCGACAAGTTCCAGGGACACATCCACGGGCGTTCCTTCCAGCAGCTTGATGTCGCCCGGTGTGACCATCAGCGTGGTGTAGGGACGGTCGATTCCGATCGCTCGCAGGAGCGCCAGACGCCAATCGCCGCCGGCAGTGAATAACCCGAGCAACACGGCAGCGGTGGCGGCGGTAGCGACCAGCGCCAACCACAGCGAACGAACGGGCACCAGGCGTGCAGGAGTGACGGATTCCCACCGCCCGAGTGTTTGATTGCCCAGTGCGGTCAACATTTCGTCGGGGCCTTGCACGCGTCCGGCGACCGTGTCGAGGACCGTTCGAATCCGCTGGCCGAAATCCTCAAAGGACCGCTCGACGATCCCCGCGAACGATCGTTGTCGGGTCAGGCGAAACAGCCAAACCGCTTGCCAGACCAGCAGCGCGGCGGCGATACCGATCGCGGTCATCATCGTGGTCGTCCGCCAGGTATGCGGCCATTCCCAGCGATAGTCAATCATGCCCAGCAACACCCACACGGCCAGCAAAAACACTGCCGCGACGCTGGCCGTGGTGGCCAGGCGAACGGTCAGGTACCTGCGACGCAGGGCCGTGAATTGGCGAGCGACTTGATAGGCGACGTCGGGAGCGTTCATGCGGATGTCCGATTGGCAAGTGAAAACTCGGCGGTCAACAACACCACGGCCACGGCGGCAAACCAGGGCCACAATTCGTGCTTGTGCTCGCCTTGGACGGTTTCGGCCACTTCGCTGGTCCCCGAATCAGCCGGGGTGATCTGAAAGTGTTCGGTGAATTGTTCGACCGGAATGCGTGTCGGGTCGGATTCCTTGGCCGTTGAATTGATGACGTACAACGCGCCGCCGGATTGTTCGAATCCGATTCGACCGAACGTGAGCGATTCTGTGTCGACGGTGCTCGCTGAAACGGTTCGCAGTGCGGCAGGATCCGAGGACGCTCGCTGTGCCATTGGCAGGGTCGAAAGGTCGCGTCGATCGCCGACCGAGCGGTAACGGATCTTGCCTTCGCCGGTCAGGTCCAGCAGGTCGCCGGCCATCTGATGCACCAACGGCAGGTACAACGGGCTGGTCGTCCAGTTGCCCCAGCTGGCATCGGCACTGGAGAGAAACCAGACCACATCACCCTGTCCCAATTGGTGTCGCGTCAGCGCCGGTCGGTCCTCTTCAAAACGCGCCAAGACGGCGGTCCGTTCGTCGGGTCGGACCGGCAGGATTTGATCGAACGACAGGCGACCGAGGTCGCCGGATTGCGGGTCGGCAAACGGAGACAACATCGGATTGGCCGAATCGACCGAGGTGATGCGAAACGGCATCGCACCGCTGCGCATCGGCGTTTGGATCGTTCCCGGGGCCAAGCCCGACTGTTGCCAGGCCGCGTGAGATGCTGCCGATGCGCCGCCACTGCCGTCGTAGCTGCCGTCGCCGGCAAACACCAACAGCTTGCCGCCGGCGGAGACATAGGTTTCCAGTCGCTGGATCCAACGCTCCGGCAGCGATCTGCAATCGGTCACGACGACCAACTCGGTGCGGCCCGGTTGGATTTCGGGCAGGGCATCGTCGTACAGAAAGACGACTTGGGGGTCAAACAATCCCGACCGGGGTGTTGCTTGTCGGCCGTCGTCGTCGGCGCGCTCGGCATCGACGCTCTGTTCCGGCTTGCGACTGGTCTGTCGCAGCGCCGCGGCCAGATAAAAACTTTCGGCCAACTGTGCCCCGTCACGCGAGCCGCCATCGACGACCAAGACCGGGGCCGGTTGAGCGATCTCGAAAGCCGTCATCCGTCGATTGTCGACGGCCAAGTCGTCTTCGACGTCCAATTGCACCGTGACCTGCCAGGTGCCCGGTTCCAGTTTTCCGAAGTCGAACGACAGTTCTTGGGCCTGGCCGTCGGGCAGATTGATCGACTTTTTCA